>JAAYIG010000198.1 GCA_012523595.1 Fibrobacter sp. | reverse complement strand
CTGGGCATATTAGTTCCTCCGTTAGGGTTTAGGGGGAATAATGCTGCAAAATTTGTACCATGTGGGCTAGGGGACAGACTGTTTTTATTCTGTTAGGGTAACATTAGTAAAAAAGTAGTCTGTCCCCAAAAAGAGTAAAAAAGTAGTCCGTCCCCAGCCCTGGCGCAATTCTTGCGCCCTCCTCCCCAATATGCCAAACACCGTACACATCCTCGGTATCCCTCTGGATCTCGGACAATCCCGCAGGGGCGTGGATATGGGACCAAGCGCAATCCGTTATGCCGACCTGGCATTCAAAATCTCTAAACTGGGATACAATGTTGAAGATTGGGGAAATGTGACCGTTCCCGTCAGGGAACACCTACCCCGCAAGGAGGCCCCGGGGTATGTCTCCGAGATTAGAGATGTCTGTAACAGTATCTATAACATTGGAAAACAGATCATAAGCAAAAATGGCTTCCCCCTTTTTCTGGGTGGCGATCACTCCCTGGCCATTGGTACTGTAGCTGCCGTTACCGAAAACTCTCCCTCCGGAGTCATGTGGATTGATGCGCATGGAGATTTCAACACCCCACAGACCTCTCCCAACGGTAACATCCACGGAATGCCGGTCTCTATTCTCCTGGGATACGGTATCGAAGAACTGGTAGATGTGGGAAGACCCGGACGTAAACTGCATCCCGACCAGATTGTCCTTATAGGAACAAGGGATCTCGATTATGATGAGAGGGGGATGCTGCGGGAAAGCGGAATACGAATTTACACTATGAGAGAAATTGACGAGCGGGGAATAGCTATGGTCGCCAGGGATGCTATTTCTTACCTGGGCCATCTCCCCTCAATTCACATCTCTTTTGATATGGATGCCATAGACCCGTTTTTAGCACCTGGTGTAGGGACCACCTCACCGGGAGGATTATCCTACCGTGAAGCGCATCTGTTGATGGAGATTGTCTCTGATACAGGAAAGGTTGGTTCGATGGATATCGTGGAGATCAACCCCATTCTCGATCACCGTAACGATACCGCCGAGATAGCGGTTGAACTGGTCTGTTCGGCACTGGGCCAGGAGATCCTCTGAATGTTGATTAAGACGATCAGGACCACTGATTAATCTGATTAACCTTATTGAAGATGATTAAGAGAAGAAGTCTTGGCTTTTTATTACAGAAAAAGACTGAAAGTTACTATTTCATATAAATATTTCGATTCAGATACCGATACAGCCCGAAGGATTGATTGAACTTCTTAAATGTAAAAGCCTTACAGGTATTACTTATCCATTTACCGATGTTCAGATATGCAACCAGACAATAATCCCGTTAATTAGCCGGATCAACGTCACTGGTCTGCAGCCAGTCTCCCTGAAGAAGCATCATGTATTCTACTTCGTGATCTGCAAGGTCCGGATCCCTTTTCTCAACTCTCTTCTTCAGTTCATTTGTGGGAATAAACTGTACCTCATCGATCTCGCTTCTGTTTATCTCAAGATTACCCGGCTCTATTCTCCTTTTCAGAAGATATACATCGGTTATCTCGTTTTCGATAATGTTTGAGACAGTACTGGTATAATGGCGAGGAATCGTGAAGAGAAACTGGAGTTCATCTTTATTTACAGATATCCCCAATTCTTCCTCGAGCTCACGTACCGCACCGTCAAGGCTGCTGTCGCTGGCGCTGAGATGTCCGGCGCATGAAATATCCCATAATCCCGGGAAGATCTCCTTGGTGGATGACCTCTTCTGAAGAAGCAATTCACCTTTTGCGTTTCGGACCCAGACATGAACTGTGCGATGGTGAAGCCCTTTTCTGTGCACTTCTTCCCTGCTCAGCCTTTCTCCGGCTGGTGAACCATCAGGATTGAGCACGTCAAGGAATTCCATTGTCAGATACTTTTCTGCCAGTTACAGGCATTCCCAGTTTGGCAAAATAGCAATGGAGCAATTCGATACGGCCGCAGGTCTCTTTTCTGATCTTTTCGAAGAGCTTTTTCTGACGGATGGATTTCGATCTGGATTCATAATCCAGATCGGACTCACCGGGGTTTCTGGAGGGAACAGGAATATCTCTGGCATAATGAAGTACACCGATGCAGCCTGCGGGAGATTCGACAATTCCTCTTGATACTGCTTTTGCAAAGTCTGTCATTATCCAGGAGAGAGCTTCGAGATTATCATTTACATCTTTCCATTCGGCACTGCTGAGAAAAGGATGGGAGGAATCTTTCCGGATAATCTTTCTTATGTCCCGGTCCTGGTACTCATCAATTTTTTCCATCATCTCCGGGGCAAACCTTTTGCCGCAGGTTTCACAAACGTACCCCTCATTTTTTACATAGAGGCAAAGTGTTCCTCTGGGCTGAAAACTGCTTCCACATATTACACATGAGAGGCTTTGTGATGCATTTTCCCGGTCGGACTTGTATCGTATTACCAGCTTCGATTCAAGAGAAGCTTTGATCTGATCTGTTATCCCCACATCAGTTTCTCTCTCTTTAAAGCTCTTCGATAATCAGTTTGTCAATGAGAAAGTCGTCTATATTTTCATAGGAATCCCGTAGATTTTTGATTCTCTCTCTGACCTGCTCATCGGGAAGAAGTTCGATAAAATCCCTCAGAAAAGCTGCCCCGGGCCCAGGATCATTTCTCCTCTCTGAGTCGCTAACGATGATAAAAGCATCCAGAGGGCGTTTCAGCTTTTTCTTTCTGAAATAATGGTTTTCTGGTTCTCCGGAGGAGCCACGACCATTATAGCTATTTACATGGACTGGCTTGATTTGAATCTGTTCCTCCTCGAATCATGTTTCCTCTGCTCTTTTTCAGATACTTTCAGGTTCCTACTTTATAATATAACGTAAATTAATAACCGAAACGGAAATAAAAGTAACAAAAAGTCAATTGCCGGCATAAACCGAAAAAATTGATTTGTGACAATAATCCACAATGTCTTTACGGGTCTTCTGGTCTGTTTTTGCCCGATCGAGCCAGGTGACAGAAACCTCGATTCTCTTTACCAGAAAAAGCCTTAACAGGTGTGGAAAAAAACGGATATCACCATAGTAAAAGACAAGATCGCGGTTATCCGGAGAGACAGGCCTGCCATCTATAGAGAGGTATTTTATACACACAGGCTGGATATCTATACCTTTTTTACCGGCAGCAGAGAAAAGTGCGCCTTTGAACGGAAGAACAGAGTCACCATTTGATGATGTGCCCTCTGGGAAGAGTGTGATAATGAAACCTTTCTCTAATAATTCCGAAATCCTCTCTATCTTCTCCTTTAGTCCGGTTTTACTCCGTCGTTCCACAAAAAGGCTGCCAGCAATCAATGACATGAATCCCAGAAAAATGTCTTCTGTACCTCAACGGAGGTGATAAGCAGAGAGGGAACCGATGATGCCAGGATGAGGATGTCCAGATATGACAGATGATTTGCGATTATAAGGCATGGTGAGGTGTTCTCGGGGGGATAATTATTTCTTTTGATCCTGATTCCAAGAACTGAGGTCCCGAGGCGAGACCCAAGTGAAGTTATTCTGGAAAGCAATCTGAGTCTTTTTTCTTCACTTCTGATCAAAACGAGTGTGATGAGTGATGTGACGACATATAAAAAAAAAGAAGGAGCGTAAAGAGAAAAAACTTAATGATCGCTCCGATCATATATTGTACTTTCTGTGCACTTTCTTTTCGGATTTTTCGACATCAAACAGGGTGAGAAAATCTGCGCACCTAAACTTCTTATCAAGTGCTGGTTCTCCGCAGATCATGGAGCCCATATTGATGTAGGAGTTTAAAAGAGCGGGTATCTTATCTCTGGCATCGGTTATTTCCTGAGGTGTGATGCTTTCCAGAGCCTTTCTGAAATTCCTCATTCGGAATTTTCCCCTGGAGAACTATTTCATCCGAGACTTTCCCGTTTTCCTGAAAATACCTGTAAATTGATGCGATAATGCGAATGTTGGTTGTCTTGACACTCGAACACCCGAACAGATACTTCGTTCCTGTCTCTCTTATGTAATCGGTTATACCGCGCCAGAGGAGAGCTATTGGAGTGCCTGTACGGAAATCGCGGTGTACGCAGGCTCTTCCCAACTCAAGTTTTGTTCCGGGGAGATTTATGATATCGTCGAGATTAAATTCTGTAGACGAATAGAATTTCTTATGGAAGAGACTGGAGATGAGTCTGTATGTTCCTATGTAATTGTGGTTCTTTTGTCAATAATCACCAGGTGGTCACGTTTAAAATCGAATCTGTCGATATCCATCCCGGAGATATACATTTTTTCCAGCAGTTCCTTGTAGAATACCTCGTATCGAAGTCTGAGGGCTTTTGCAAGATCCTCATTGTTCTCTACTGTCTTTATAGTAAAGTTTTCCCGTTCAATATTTATTCTGACTTTTTGTTTGAACGTCCTGAACTGCAGTGTTCCAGGTTTGAAGATTATTTGTGGTACCGGCATCAGTTTACTAATCTGGAACCCGTGCTTACTAAGCATAAATTCCTCTCAGTCTTTTTATTCTGGTTTCCGGTCCTGATTCATCAATACCACTATCAGTGCCGGTGTGTTTTCGCCCGATGGTGTTAAAGGGAACTGGGTTGCAAGATACTCCTGATCGTTTATTAAAATACGGTTATTCTTGATTTCAGAGATTGAACGAATTGTTATTTCACCCATGTAGCGGCTTTCATCCCGGAGCAGAACGCCTATGCCTATGCCTGGAGAGAGCATATCGAGAAAATTCTGATCGATTTTCAGACCACCAACGGCGAAAAATGGAATATCTGCGATTTCAAACCTCTTTATTGCCTGTAATGTAAGGACCTCTTCTCCCATCATATTTTCAAGATAGATACCAGGTTCTTCTGCAAGACGATTGGCTTTTGCGGAGATACTGTTTCCTGCATTGGCAGGAAAATGGCCGGAAGAGAGAATTGTAAAAGCTGAATCGGTGAGTTCAAGGACCGAAAACCCCATCGGTCCGATAAATTTCACTGAGGTTTGGGTTACATCCGGAGATGAGCGGTCGTTTTCCACTAACAGACGCAGAGAGAAGTTCCGATCCTCAGATACTGCTTTGGTAAAGGAATTCAGCCGTGATGTAATAGAATGGGTTATTTCTGACAGGTTTTTCTTCACCGCCTGTTCAGCAAGAGAAAGATTCTCAAGATCTCTTTTGATCTCCATTTTTCCTTTGAAATCCTGAAAAAGAAAAAATGCTGCTGCAGCGCAGATGACAAGTGTAACTAAAACAGTAACTAGATACTTCATCTTTAACCCTTGATAGAAAAATTTGTGCCAGATTGAAGAAAATACTACACGTACAACTATGTTAGAAACGGCAAGTTTATTGAAGTAGAGACTGACAGAACCGGCGCTATTGTATATCCACGATATCGACCAGTCCCTTTTCATCAAAATACAGCTCCTGTGAACTGTAGATCCAGCATTCTCTCTGGATTCCATTGTTTTCTTTCCGGCCTCTTGAAAGAGGTTCTCCCCAGCTCAGAAACACCTGCTTTCTGGTCATCTCTACCACTATTCTGTGGTTATTGATCAGTTCCCACATCTCGGGGGACCATGAGTGTTCGATCGATGGATCATTCTCCAGAATATCATCACCCCAGGCGTCTATGTTTCTGATCTGATCGTTCAATGTGTTTGTCCAACTGTAACGGACCGGAATAAAACCTTTTCTGTTTCCAGAGGCTTCTACTATCAACCATATAGGGTTGACAGGAAGCGGTGTTGTGCCCCATCGGACATCAATTACTTTAAGAGAATCCTGTATCCTTACTTTCATGCTGCTAAAACCATTTCCGTTTTCAAGAATAGTTGAGATGACTCCTTTTCTGGAAAAAACGTATTTCCCCATCCATCGTTTTCTGGCCAGCTCCAGATCGTCCTCCAGTGCGATCTCCTTTATAGCACCCTTACGGGTCCTGGCATAGATCACCATATCTGTCTTTTCATCAATGAAAGTAACCAGCCATTCATCTGAAACCTGTTCCACCTCGGTGACTCTCAGCACATGTCCCTTGAATTTATCATAGCGTAATCTGTGATTTGGGCCGGTCCACACTGTATCAGCCTGACTTGTACAACTGTCCAGTTGCCTGCATGTGTATAGTTCATACCCGTGCTGGGAGAAAAGCTTCTGCTTGTCGAGCAGGACAAAACGGTTTCCAGGCCAGTTCTGAACAGGAAGGGCATTGGGTGACTGGGGGAGAGGCTTCTCAACGGATACCAAAGTGTCTTTAATGAGTGTCAGAGTATCGGAAACTGCTCTGTTCTGAGGTTCCAGATAGTTTCTGACAGGGGCCGTGCAGTACATGCTTCCGGTCAGCAGCATAAGAACAGCAAGTTTTCTCATCGAGTCCTCCAGAAAAAAGCAAGTATACACAAATACCTTATGTGCAGAGGTGGTGTCAATGCTATAGGTGAAGAGTTGACAGGGAGGGGAAAGGGGAATTATTATGGCCGGTTCTCTTTGATAGAGTAATTCGGCATAAATATTGCAAATCTTCTAATTAAATTTATTTTACCTTTTTAACGGAAAAATTACACTCCAGGAGGTATTCATGAAGAAGTATCTGTTAGCTTTTCTTCTTTTGGGGCTTTATTTGCCGGCTTCTCCCCAGGACAGATTTTACGGGATCAAAGGAGGTCTGTCGCTTTCAAATTTCTGGGGCGTGGGTTCAGAGAATATAAACGATGAGTTCCGAAGTGAACTTGGTAGTCTGGATGAACAGAATCTTCCCCGGTTTACGGTTGGCCTCTTCAGTACCCGGGAACTGCTTACAGATCTGATTGCTGTTCAGACAGAGATACTATTTATTCGTCAGGGAAAGAAGTGGGAGAGCGATGGTGAGACTTTTCTGGTTTATGTCGATTATTTACAAATGCCATGGTTTATGAAGCTCACTCTTCCTGTGCTTCTCAAGCCTGGTATATATTTTGGACCTCAATTGTCGCTGATGCTTCAAGCCAGAGTGAAAGATATTCCAGGTGAACTGGAGACAGCGGATTTCTTTTCGGGTAAGAATGCCTCAGGGGAGCTCTTTGAGCGCTTTGTCAATGTCGTTGATGCGGGTATTGCTGCAGGAGTGGATTTTAAGATTGAAATGGGACCCGGCAATCTGGTTTTTGATTTCAGGTATACTATGGGAGCACTGAACGCATTTAACTTTGAATCGGCAGATAAGACAAGAAATTATGCTTTTATGTTTATGGCTGGTTACGCCCTGAACTTCGGGTACTGAAAATGTCTTTACAAGAGGTATGTCGGCCAGCCCTCAGAGCCTCTTATCATAAGAAGCTTGGCCGGCATCCCTGCGGCATTTTTATTATTCTTTTTCGACTGATTCTTCAAGCATGCGCTTTGCTTCTCTTCTTCCGATGTCCTTTATGGAGAGAAGCTTTTTAATTGTGTTCTGACGCAGCCTCAGTTTTCCCCCTTTGTTTTCCATCATATACACAGCCTGACTGCTCACTCCCAGAAGTTTTGCAAAATCACCCTGTGAGATTCCCAGTCTGGTGCGCAGGGCTTTGATGTTTCTGGATGAAAAGCTGGTTTTCTCCACGACTTCTGGAGACACGTTTGCTTTTTCCTGAGCAGGAAGGAGAGACTGGAACTTTTTAATCTGGGATTCAAGTGCCGCGATTCTTTTTTTTAGTTCGGCGATATTTTTCTTCAGGTCGGCATTGGAGTCTTTAACCGGCTTGACAGAAGCTTTTATCTCCTTACGGCTGATTCTGATTATTTCAGCCTTTAAAAGCGAAGAGAGATTAGGCATAATTTGTTTCCTTTCCGATCATCCTTTCTCATGGGACAAGAGAAAGCGATCATAAAACATAATGAATACCGCAGGTGATTATTGTTGCCGCTGTCTTCCGGCATCATGCAGGAATATTCCTGAGGTATAAAATGCTGTAAGTTAATGTAATAATATAATGAAAATAGAATGAAAAGTCCAATTGGCATGCTTTATGCACTGTGTAGCAATTGAACCTTAAATGGGGGGACTCATGAAAAATCTCTCTTTGTTTGATTGGACTTGTGTAGTCCTTCTGATAATTGGAGGAATAAACTGGGGATTGGTCGGATTTTTTGGCTTTGACCTGGTTGCCTTTATATTTGGTGGAGCATCGCGGGTAATATACGCGATAGTGGGATTGGCGGCACTATATGTAGCTGTAATCAGTCCGGCCTTTATGAGGAGAACTCAGCCGAGGCCGCACAGGACAGCTCAACAGCCAGTCTGAAGAGAATGGACAGTTTCGAAATAGTAAATCGGACTCTGGAATTTGAGTGTCCGGAGAGAATCGCCCACACTTTTTTTCCGTCCGATCTGGTCTGGGGAGGTGTGCATGCAGACGCACCTCTCGATGACTGGCACAGGGTAAGTGAGAGAGAGTGGCAGAGGGTTGATCAGTGGGGAAATCTATGGTCAAAAAGCAGCAATTACTCCAGAGGAAAGATTATCAAAGGAGGGCTTCAGGACCTCTCTCATGTAAAAGACTTTCCCTTCCCTGATTATGGACACCCATCCCGCTTTCTCCCCATCCGTAAGGCATTTGCCCTTACACCCGACAAATGGCATATAGGGATGCTTACCGGAAGTACTTTTGAAATCGCCAGTTCTCTTCTTGACCATTACACATTAGCCCTCTTTGACGATCCTTTATCGCTTAAAACTCTTCATGACCACATCGATTCACTCCTGAAAAAAGAGGTAGAAGGGTTTAAGGATGCAGGTGCCCAGGGAATAATGATAATTGAGGATCTCGCTGAGACTCTTCAGGTTCCGATGGGACCATCGATATGGAAAGAGGAATTCAAACCAAGACTCCAATCCCTTTGTTCATTTGCACACAAACTCGGCCTTAAGATGATTATGCACTCCGTTCAGGAAGCCTCAATGGTATCCGAACTGATCGATTCCGGGGTTGATTGCATACAGCTTGACTGTCCCAGGGCGTTAGGAATAGACTCGATGGAACTTCTGCGCGACAGATATCATGTCACCTTCTGGTGCCCCGTTGATATTTCCACTACTCTCAAAATGAGAAATGAGGATATTATCAGGGCTGAGGCGCGGGAACTGGTAGAAAAACTATGGAAAGGTGAAGGTGGTTTTATCGCCGGTTACTACTGGGATAACATCTCTCTGGGACTCGATCCTGAGTATCAGGAGTATGCTGTGGATGAGTTTAAAAAGTGGGGAAGACGAGATCAGTTGCACTCCTCATCGAGGCATTCCGACTGATTTTAAAAACAAGTCATTGTCACGCCATCCAGGACTCACTTTTACATGACAACTGATTTTCACTGGAACACCTGTAAGTTTTTCCATCTCTGATTCAGCGCCTCTCCTGATTTTTTTGATAACTGCCCCACCCTTTCCCACGATTATTCCCCTTTGCCCGGTTGTTTCCACATGGATAGTGGCTGAAATATCATGGCGGGAACTGCTCTCTCTGTAGGACTCAATCTCTACAAAAGATGCATGGGGGACTTCTTCACGGGTGTTAAGGATAATCTGTTTTCGAATGTACTCGGATGCGAAAAATCTCAGATTTGAATCCGTCAACTCATCCGACGGAAAATACATCGGCCCTTCAGGGATAAAAGGTGCTATTGATTGAAGAAAAATCTCTTTCGATTCCGGTCTGATTGCGGATAGTTTTACAAAAGAGGTTTCTTTGAAGCGTGGAAAACGGTCGAAAAAATTTCTGATGATTTTCTCAGGTGTATTAATGGTATCGGCTTTATTGAAGATTATAATGACCGGTGTATCTGCACTTTTAACAAGATCTCCAACGGTTGCTTCTTCTTCACCGAAACTTCGTGAAAGGTCGACGATATAGCAGATCAGATCGACACTTTCTTTGCTTATTGCTTCCACGGTCTCCTTTACCATTGAATCATTGAAAGTATAATCACCTTTATGTACCCCTGGGGTATCGACGAAGATAAGCTGCATATCATCCGTTGTAAGTATTCCCCGCAGGTTTTTGCGTGTTGTCTGGGGGAGTGGTGTGACTACAGAGAGTTGCTCTCCGAGTATTGTGTTCATCAAAGTGGACTTACCGCTGTTTGGTCTTCCCACAAGAGCGATAAACGCTGATTTGAAGTTACTTTTCTGTTCCATGGAACTAAAATAATTGCAAGTGTTCACATCGTGGAATCGAAAGAATAAAAAAGGAGAGTATACTCTCCTTTAAACTTTATTTGGCAATATTTGAATAATCAGTTTGCTCTGGAAACAAATTCGTTTGTCTGAGTGTTGATACGAATCTTGTCTCCGATAACGCAGTAAAGCGGAACCATTACCTCATATCCTGTGTCGATTGTTGCCGCTTTAAGCACTTTCCCGCTTGTGTCACCCTTCACAGCCGGTTCTGTGTAGGTTATAGTTGCATCGACCTGGGGTGGAAGTTCCACTCCGACAGCTTTTGTCCCATGCACTATCACATCAATTACTATCTCTTCTTTCAGATAATTCAAGGCATCACCGAGATCATCCTTGTTGAGATCCATCTGTTCGAATGTTTCCTGATCCATGAAGGTATAAAAGCCGTTTGTCTCATACAGAAACTGCATCTGTCTGCGCTCCAGAATAATCTGTTCAAACTTGTCTGTAGCTCTGTAAACGGTTTCGGAAACGCTGCCTGTAGAGAGGTTTTTCATCTTCATTTTTACAGATGATGCATTTCGGGCGCCTTTGTTGTAGATCGCTTTCAGGATAATAAAAAGATCATTGCCGATCTTGACGGTATTTCCTGATCTCAGGTCTTGTGCTTCTTTCATCGGGAACCCCTATATTATTTGTTAATGGTTTATTTCTTTCGTTGCGGGAAAACGCTGTGAGTTCGTAAGATAATCTGCGGATAAACAACTTCGCTGAAGGATGAATTGCCTGCAGAGAAAACCCTTTCAAGCCCTGAATTTATGAAGAAATTCACCGAAATTCTTTATCAGGTCACAATAACGATCTACAAAATAACTCATTTTTCTCATTGCGTGCTCAATTTTGTTCAGGTCCCGGAAAAAAGCATGATAGCGTTCTGATGTTACCTGCAGGGGACACTCCCTTTCTGCATCATTAAACTGGAGCATAAGATCACTGTAAGAATTCAGCACTTCATGATCCTCGAAAAAGCCGGAAAGTACCTTTAGAAGTGCCTCAACTTTGACATTCTGATACCGGTTATCCTGCAGATAGGCGTTCCAGATGAAAGGTTTTCCGGCACAGACCGCTCGTGCAAGGGAGTCCTCACCACGTACCAGATTGAAGTCGGTACAGCAGAGCAGACTGTCATAGAGATGCTGTTCTATCATGGGTATTAAGATCAGATGGATATTTTCGCAGGTGCAGGTGTTTTTATTAAAACCCTTTATCCCCATCCTTTTCAGGGTTGCATCCATTCCTGACCGGCTTTTATCTCCGAAGATAAAAAGGGTGGTCTCTTTTCCGGTCTCCTGAAGTTCCTTTATAAATGTATCGAATCCCCGCTCATAGGTAAAAACGGATCCCAGAAGCCTCCCTTCAATGTTGCATGGAGTCAGATTGTAAGAGCAAAGAAGTTTTTCCAGAAATGGAATCCGGTTTTTAATCAGCTCCTCTTTCTGAATTCCAAGTCTTGAGTTAAGGATGATCCCTCCGGTTTCGGGGGTGAAACCAGGCATGAAAAAGAACTTTCTTGCATTTCCCTCCGGAAGCAGAGATTCTTTAAGATGATAACCGGCAACCCAGTCCTCAGCCGAAAGATACTCAAGATTGATAATGAGCTTGCTTTGATACAATGCAGCCTTCATAAATGGCTCAGGGATCCGGCATGCAAATGCTTCGATTACGACTTCAGCAACTCCCAGAGTGCCTATGGATTCTGAATCTATTTCAGAAAGGCTGAAGAAAAGAACGGAGTCACACTCCTGGAGTGTTTTACAGGGGTCAATCCGGGGTTCAATTGAATTAAGAACTGTGAGATTATCCAGAAATACTCTTACCCTGCATTCGCTGAAGGCAATCTTAAACTCTCTGGCAAACCGGTATACAACTCCAGCATCACCGAAATTGTCAATTACATTGCAGAAAATATCTACACTGGAAAATTTCATAGATTTGAATTCGTTTATGTCTACCAGATAGTCTTTACCCTGATAATTCAGGTATAATATGGAAAATCTTTTTCAATGTTTAGAATCAAGAAATCATTGTTTGGTATCCAGTGAGCGGATATAGATCCTCATGATTTCAGCTGCGATATAGGCTGAGTGAACAGTCCAGTTTGGCCCATGCACAGTTACAACGCTGATTGCGATTTGCTGCTCCTTTTCCAGGGGGTTCCGTGCAAAGCCGATAAACCAGTCGACCCGCCCGATTCCATCTTTGTCAACTGAGCCGGTTTTCCCTCCGTATTCGATTTCACTGAATCTTCGGGATTGGTGGATGTAGCGGAATGATTTGCGGGCGGTTCCATGTCTTGAGACCCTGCTCATCATTTTCTTCAGTTCTTTTGAGGTGCTCTCCTTTATCGGAATTTTCCATGTTTCTTTAGCTGCTTTATAAATACAGGTATCACCCATGTAAATGCTGTCAATCAGTACCGGTTTCTGCATCCGGCCGTTTTCTGAAATCGCAGCAGCGATCATGGCTCCGTGTACCGGGGAGATGGTTGTCTGCTGGTTAAAGCCGGATGCAAGTTCCGCGAGTGCAAAAGCCGAGTCAGGAGAAATTACTCTGGATATTTCAGTCTCGATTTCAAACGGAATGGGACAGTTGAAGCCGAACCTGTTTCCGTACTCAAGCAGAGTTCCTTTGGAGAGAGAGTAAAGTCCTATACGTGCGAAAACCGGGTTGATTGACAGAGCAAAGGCATCCTCAAGCGGGATCTCGATGTAGTTTTTTAACTCCTTTTCCAGTTGGAATCTGTAAAGTGTGTGATTTCTTCCGGCATGGGGAAGAAGGCTCTCCGGAGAAAGGTTTGCTGTTTCGATAGCTGCCGCTGCTGTGATCGTTTTATAGAGAGAAGCGGCAGGGAAGAGGCTTTTGCAGTAAAGCACGCCCAGGTCCGGGACACTGTCGTTTTTATATGAGAGTAGAACAAGAACTCTTCCTGTTGCAGGATGAACAGCAGCTATGGCGCCGTAAAGCGGATGATACCTCTTCAGTAGTGATTGCCCGAGTTCCTGGAGCTGAGTGTTTACACTGTAATGGACTGTGAGGTCTTTTCCACGGTACTTTATGCTGTCTTTGTCTTTAAAAAGACCGGGCGGGTTTTTCTTTATCAGATCGGAAAGATCTCCAAATGTAAATGGAAGTACCAGACCGGACTGATTCCTTTTATTTTGTTCAACTGGTTTCTGACGCTTGATATTTTTTTTTGCTGCTCTACGTTTTGCTTTGCCGGCGGCGGATTTGTTTGTTTCCTTTTCTGCTTTTCTTTCGGTCAATTCTGAACCGGGTGTTTCCTTTCCCTGGCCTTTATTCTCATTTTTTTTCAGGTTTATGCCTGTGTGAATTGCTGCGGCCAGTATGATAATTGCCAGCAGGAACCGAATTCTGCCTTTTCTTGGTATTTTTGTTTTGAGAAAATCTGCACGCACCCTGCGCATCATGGGTGAATCGGAATTCATCTAAGCTCCACTACCGGTATTTTTTCGGAATTACTCCACGAAACAGAATAAGAGAGGAATGGATACGGTTCCTGAAGGAACCGTATCCGGAACGCAAGTTAAAAAGTAATAGCAGTCTGTACACTTATGAAGTTGTTGGAAACCAGTTTACCTTCTGCATCTCTTTTATACCCGTAACGGGAATCCCAGATCAGAGTGGCTCCCTGGCTGATTTCGAAGCCAGCACGGTAGCCCCAGTACATGAGCTCTGTTTTTTCAAAGAAAGCATCGTTGAAATTTCCGATATCGGTTTTGTAGTAGTAAGCTTCTGCTTTGTTAATCTTGGGAATTTTCTGCAGGATGATGTCACCCAGAGATGCTGTTGCCTCAAACCGCTGGTCTTTATCCCTGTTTCCGATCAGGTACTGGTAAGCACCATCGATGATAAGCACGTTGGCGATATTGAAACCCAGTCTCCCGTAGATTCCGTTCAGGGTATCAGATGGGATTCTTTCTGCTTTGGTGCTGATTTCAGGTGTTCTCAGTATCCTTTCATCGAGGTAATAGGTTCCGAAATAGCCAGGGGTGAACCTGCCCTGTACCCGCCGGTACTCGATATTTGCCCATAATTGCCAGACTTTAAGGGCAAGTCCCGGGGCTCCTATTCCCCACCCCTGCACATCATCGGTTCTGATTCCGGTCTGTCCATATAGATCCAGGTTTACAAGTGAACTCCTGATAAGCGGGATACCGATATCTGCACCGACCAGACTGAAAGGGACATTTTTCCTGGAAGCCCATTGGTCCCGATGCTCGATCAGGGTATCATACAAACTGTCTGCCTCAATGAGCTTTTGGCGGGCATCGTCTGTGAAAGTGTAACCGGCTGTTTCGATAACATGTCTTGTAAAGGAACTGTCCTGGATACCGTCAAGATCTCTGTCGTTACTGGGGCCGGTGAGTGTGAAATCCCAGTCCCGGGCAGGAGCGTACTGATTGATATCCATTGCGTAAGTTCCACCAATTGAGATTCCCTTTATAATAGGAATATTGGACATCTTCAGGGGGGTAAAGGCCAGACGGGCACCAAAAATACCA
This sequence comes from Fibrobacter sp., assembly GCA_012523595.1. Classification (NCBI taxonomy): domain Bacteria; kingdom Pseudomonadati; phylum Fibrobacterota; class Fibrobacteria; order Fibrobacterales; family Fibrobacteraceae; genus Fibrobacter; species Fibrobacter sp. The sequence continues at coordinate 48,317 of JAAYIG010000198.1, read as the reverse complement.
CCATCGTTGCGGAAATCCTTGAAATCTGCCAGAACTGTCTGCAGGGTGACACCAATCGGACCAATGTCGTTAAGGTAGAACTGTAATCCAAGTAGTTTCTGGTCAGGGTAGTGGAGCATGTTTGTAAAGCGGTCAAACAGGAATCCGTATCCCAGAGTAACATTTGACAATCCGCCGAACTTGATAAAAAGCGGATCCTGTTCGTATCCGAAACGGATATAGCGAATTTTTCTGGTGAGTGCTTCTACCCAGTCATCCTTAAAATTCCACCCCTTATCCGAGAACTGCCCCTCATTGTCGATAAAGAGCTCCAGGTCAAAGAAGATTCCAAATTTCCAGATCGGAACATCTACACCCAGCGCAATTCTGGTCCACTGATCACCATCGACAGTTACAGTTCCGGCTCCTATTTCCCATTGTGGTTTCGAGGGGGCTGTGGCAGCGGGAGAAACCGATTTTTTATCTACCGGTTCTTCATTGCTTTTTTCTGCTGATTCAACAGGCTCTTTATCATCTGTGGATTCTTTCTGAGGTTGTTCAGTTTTTGCCTGCTGCTGAGGAGATGTCTCCTGCTTTTTGTCGCTGGTTGCCGGCTGGGGAGGAGGTTGTATCGGGGTGACAGGAGTGCTTTTTACAGTTTCAGTCTGGGGCTCCTTTTCAGGGGCTGGTGGTTCAGATTTCTGCTGAGCGGCTGGTTCACTCGTTGAAGCCTGGGGGGCAGGTTCAGGCTTCGGATCGGCAATTCCGGCCCATTTTTGAAGGTTTTCTACAGCTTTAGGGGACAGCTTGGCGGATGTCAATTTTCCGTCTCCATCAACACTGCCGAAGCTTCCCTCTTCTACTACCAGGGATTCACCACTGGGTGACTGCATCTTCATCTTTCCCTTAAGCACTGCAGTAGAGGGATTTGAAGTCCTGCTGCCCCTGACTGCTGCAGCAGTTCCAACTGGTTCAAAGGTAAATCCCTTATTTGTTATCTGAATGGAGCTGACCATCTGAGGATCATTGCGATCAAGAAAGATCTGACCCTCTTCCAGTGCTACCTTCAGAGAGAAACCATCGCCACCGAGAACAGCATTGAGAGGGCCTCTTAGAAGCAGTCTTGTGCCGGCTTCGATAAGCACTGTCGCTTCGATTTCCTGGCCAATTAAGATTGTATCTCCCAGGGCGATGTTTCCGGAATCCTTGATAGTGGTTTTTCCGGAAGCTTTTGCCAGCACGGCTTCACCGCTTTCCACCTTAATCTTGTAATCGTCTGCATAGATGAAATTCAGACTGACAAGCAAAGCGGCAAGGAAAACAAAAAATCTGCGGTGCATAACGTTAACCCCCTTTTTGTGTTTTTCAATTCTGAAAGGAAAATAATAGGCTCCGCATCGATGCGGTACCTATTATAATACAAAGCCAAAAAGACTTTCGAATCGTCTGGACCGGTTCTGAAAGAAATTTGATTATATCCATAAGTAATCGAATAGACAACCATTTAGTGCTGTATTTTTGAGATGGTTTTTCATTTCAATAACGCTGTATGTTCTCACTGTCTGAATCGGTATCGGTATCGGCATCGGAAAATTATTGTTGTCTGAAATCATTCTGATCATCTGAATCATTTCGATACCGACCTCTATCCGGAATTCTCCAAGGCATATTATTTGCGATCAATAATTAGAGCAGGGATAAAACTATGCTTTAATGGGGATAGATCTATGTATAAGAAGCTGAAGGAACTTTTAGATCAGAATAGAATAAAGTACCAGGTGATAATGCATTCAACTGCCTATACGGCACAGGAGATAGCTGCTCAGGCTCATGTACCGGGTTCAGAGATGGCCAAGGTGGTGATTGTGAAGACTGACAATGGAATGATTATGACCGTGTTGCCGGCCTCCCATATCGTTGACCTGTGCAGGGTAAAGGAGATAACCGGGGCCTCAACAGTGGCGCTTGCCGAAGAGGAAGAGTATGCGGGTATCATGGATGAATGTGAGCCGGGTGGTGAGCCGCCATTCGGGGAGTTTTTTGGAATGAAGGTTTATATGTCTACGGTTCTTTCCGAGAGTTCCCGGATTGTTTTCAATGCCGGTAACCACCGTGAGCTTGTCAGTATGGCAACTGAGGATTATCTGAGGCTTGTTAAGCCGGAAATTTCCTCTTTCAGTATAAAAGAGCAGATCGGTAAAAAGGATCGTCACTCGGAAATCTGAAGCTCTATGCTGAAGATGGTTTCTTTCTGGTGTCTCCTGCCCCCTTTTTTTCTTTTTTATGCATTTGCGTATGGCGACAGCACCCTTTTTCCTGTACCGGAAAACCTGAAAAGTAATGTCAAGTTCTGGATAAAGGTCTACACTGAGATTTCTCAGGATCAGGGATTGCTCCATGATAGTGAATTCCCTCAGATCGTTTACGAAGAGATAAATACCGGAGGACTCCATGGAAGAGAACCGGGACGAAATCTGGAGAGCCTCAGGAAGGAGATTATCTCCGCCATCATAAAAGTACGTACTGGAAAAAGAAGCACCTGGGGTGCAATTGAAAAGAGAATCGATTCTCTTTTCTACAGTAATCCCGGAAGCATGCTTGACAGTGCAGAGTACAGGGTTCGCTTTCAGCGGGGCCAGAAAGATCAGTTTTTAAGAGGCTTGTACCGGTCCGGCGCTTATATCGACACCATAAAAACAATACTGGCCAGATATGGTGTGCCATCAGAGCTGGCTTATCTTCCTCATGTGGAGTCCTCGTTTGATCCTTTTATCACTTCCAAAGTCGGCGCAGTGGGAATCTGGCAGTTCATGCCTGCGACTGCAAAGCAATTCCTGTTGAGGGTCGACAGATCAATTGATGAGCGGAGAGATCCGATATTGTCAACCGATGCTGCTGCAAGAGTACTTTCCAGAAATTACCGGCATCTGAAAAACTGGCCGCTTGCCATTACTGCTTACAATTACGGTTTACCGGGGATGCTCAGGGCTGTTGAGGCTACAGGTTCGAATGATCCCGGAGTGGTGATTGATAAACATAAAAGCCCCTCTTTCAGATTCGCATCCCGGAATTTTTACAGTTGTTTTCTTGCTGCTCTGGAAGTGGTGCAGAATTACCGGAAATATTTCGGAGAGATTGAATTTGAAGGGAGAATGAGTGTCAGGGATATATTTCTTTCTCAGGATCTGAGCCCGGTTCAGATTGCCCGAATCCTTGGTATCACCACAGATGAATTCTTTCTGCTCAACCCTGGAATGAGTAAGGATTTAAGGCAAGTATCAAGAGGTACCACAATAAGAGTATCCGATACTTTTACAACTGAAACCCTTGAACAGAGGGTAGCATACTATTACGATTCAGTTTCAGCAAGTCAGGCTGAACTTGAACCTGTTGCAGCCGTTAATCCTGTCACAGTGGAAACAATCCCGGTTTCCACACCTGTGTTCGATGCGGATATCTACGATTTTGCTTTGCGTCAGACCGGCAGTGAAGGGATTCATGAGATTACAGTCCTTCCCAATGAAACTGTCGGAGCTTATGCGGCATGGCTGGGTATTCCGGAGATAGCTGTGCTGCGCCTTAACAAAATGAATGAATCTATCAAGGTGGGTCAGGCACTGAAAATCCCGGTTCCTTTTGATAAAAAGGAGGGCTTTGTCAATGCACGCCGGGCTTTCCACCAGGGTCATGAGGAGAGATTTTTTGCCAGGTACAGGATTACTACAGTCAAACCCAAAATCATGAAACATGGAGAGAATATCTGGACTCTTTGCAGAGGAAAAACAGAAATTCCGATCTGGCTGCTGCGTAAATTTAACAGAGATCTTGATCTGGAAAAGCTGCGTCCCGGAACTGTGGTCATATTTCCTGTAATAACCCCTTTGTGAGTTTACAGGCCTTTATTTCCTCAGGAACTCTTTTACTACCCTTACATAGTAACCTGCATACCTTCTTAACAAAGGTTTGATTGCAATTTTATCGGCCAGCCCGTTTTTCACCAGCTCCTTTTTGTCTTTATCATCGATAAGGTCCCAGCCAAAACAGGAGCAGAACGGTGCATTACAGGGTGTACTCTCCTTCAAGAGAGTTAGTCCCGAATAGATATTGCCAAGGGGTGTGTGGTCGCTGACGCACCTTGTAACTGTGCCGTCAGAGGTGATCCGGACCAGAGATTTGCCTGCTTCACATTTGATGCCCCCGGGGTAGAACAGGGTGCGTCTGAATGCGTCAGGACTTGACTTTAATATGAGTTCGCGTTGTTTTCTGGTATAAGACTCAGGATAGGGTTTAAATCTGTAAATACCCTTGTAAGGTTTTGCCAGAAGAGTGATTCCTTTTGACCGGAAAAACTCGAAATCCTTCTCGAAGCGATGGAGAAGTCTGGGATCCAGAACGTAGTTCACCTGAAAAGGGAAAGACTTTTCCCGTAGGACATCGATCATTCTGATAAAGCTGTCAACCCCGTTGCGTCGTTCCCGCTCTTCTATATGAAGGGAGATGTACATATCTTCAACCATGGAGGAGGGAATTCTTTCCGCGAACTCCAGAACGTGTTTTTCTATACTGAGGTTGGTATCGATGTAAAGAGTGATATCATTATGTACAAACTTCTCACAGATGTTTACGAATTGGGGATAGGCAAATGGCTCTCCTCCTGTGATACCGATACACCATTTCTGATCAGTCTGGTTGAGAGTCTTTATCATTGCTTCTATATCCCATTTCTCATCCATTTTGCGTGATGAGCCACCGTAGCAGTAGGAACAATGATAGTTGCAGAAATTGGTTATCAGCCAGGAGGCAAAGACTCGGTTGGATTTGAGAAAAGTATTCATAAGATTTTAATCAAAGCTAAATGTAATGAACTAAAAATAACAGTTTATCAGCGAATTACCAATTTCCATGTGTTTTCCAGGCAGTAAGCAGGTAAATGTTGGCTTGAGTGTATATTTAGAGGGTATGATAGAAAACTTACCTGGCGATTCCTTTTCTCCTGAGTTCAAGAACATTACATCCAGAACTGCCAGATCGGGTGCAATGATGCTTATTGCGAAATGCACTCGCCATGGTTTTGCGTTTCTTGTTTACTTCCTTCTTCTCAATCTGCTGGTTCCTTCAGATTTTGGTCTGATGAAGTATATCACAATAGTTCTTGGCACTATCAATATGCTAGTTGAGCTTGGTTTCTCTATTGCAATTGTCCAGAAACCGGTTCTTGAGAATGATGAGGCATCTTCTGCATTCACAATTACTTTTTTGTCGGGATTGGTGATGTATGCTGGTGTATACTTCGGGGCACCTGTTATTTCCGATTGGTTTCATGCTCCTAAGCTTATAAATCTGATAAGGGTTGGATGTTTGTCATTACCGCTGGGAGGTCTGTCTGTTGTGCAGCGGGCAATCATCCAGAGAAAGATGCAGTTCAGGGTAATAGCCTCAATTGAGGTTGTAGCTGCTGTAATAGGATCGTCATTATCAGTTGTTCTGGCATTTCTTGGCTTTGGGGTGTGGTCGCTTGTGTCGAGTGTATTGTGCTTTAATGCGGTTTCTTCACTGCTGTATATCCTGTATGCAAGATTCCCGGATGGTAACTTTTTCAGATTATCTGCTGCAAAGTCGCTGTGTCCTGTTGGTTTCAGTATGGTGTTTCAGAGGGTGGTTGACTATCTGACTAACAATTTTGATGCAATACTTATAGGCAGGTATTTTGGCGAATTTACCCTCGGTATCTACGGAGTTGCTTTTGATATTGTAATGTTGCCGCGGGCAGCTCTGGTAGCGATTCTCTCGCAGGTATTGATTTCCGCTTTTTCCCGTGTTCAGGAGGAAAAAGAAAGGGTGAAGAGTGGTTTCCTTCAGCTCACAGTTTTTATCAGTGCAGTTTCGGTACCGTTTTTCATGATTGTAATTGCTTTACCTAAAGAGATTTTGATTATCCTTGGGGCTTTTCGCAGTGATACAGTCTGGTTGGGAGCAGTTGAGCCGCTTAAAATCCTTTCTCTCTCAGGCATTCTGTATGTTTTATCGAGCTATCCTGGGATGATCTGGATCTCGCTTGGGAAGGTAAAACTTCGTATATTTTGGGCAATTGCGATGGCAGTAACCATGGCAGTTGCTGTGCTTATCGGTGTGAAGTTCGGTCTTTCAGGTGTTTGTTGGGCACTTTTAGTCAGGGGAGCTGTGCTTACGCCAATTATAGTCACTGTAAGTTGTAAATTATTCTCTGTCAGGCTGGGGGAATATCTCAATCTTCTGATGCCATCCTTTGTTTCCGGCACCGCAATGCTGGTAGTGATAATGATAATAGAAAAACTTTTACCTGCAGGCACTCTGAACAGCAGCGTGCTATTGTTATGTGCCGGGGCTTCAGCCGGGCTGTCTGCTTACATTCTGGTATTTTTTCTGTTCTGGAGAGAGCAGTTTGCGCAGGTAATCAGACCTCTTAATCTGCTTATGAATAAATCAGCAAATTAATAGTGCATGTCCTTCTTTGCTGCAAAATATTAGAGATCCCTGTAAGCTAAAAAACAACTTCGAATACTTTGTGCCTGCCGTTATTGTTTATCAGGTTCAGATTGCCATAGCTGTGATAGTTGTCGAATAAATTGCCCAGAGGACCTGAAAGAAGACGACACTGTTCGGTGAGGACCACAAAACGCACCCCTCGCCTCCGGCACTCATCAGTAAATTTATCGAGAGTATTTACGGGAAATTCGGGGTATTCTTCATTGTAAAGGTAAGTGCCCCAGCGTGGAGAACCACCATTGAAATATGGTATGTAAAATGGCATGGAACGGAAATAGAGATTGAAGTCTGTTGTGAAAACCTGATTTACACCACTGCACCCTTTTGAGATGAGCAATGATTCAAGTTCAGATCTGGTTCTGTTTTCTTTATACCGGTTATTCATTTTCTGGTAATCTTTGTAAACAAGAATCATTATTGCGATGGTAAGGACAGGAATGACAAACCTTTTTGCCATATTTACTTTTGCATCAAGCACTGCCTGGATCAGGAACCCTGCGCACAGAAGGGAAAACGGGAGAGCCATAAGTATCTGTCGCCCGCTTGTAAATGCAGAAAAAAAGCCGAAATGAAGCAGTGTCCAGATTGCCAGAGCTCTTGATATCTGCAGTTGTACCGGATTTTTCAGGGTAATTGCTGCTATCAGGGGGAAGATGTATCCCGGAGCATAGGAAAGGAACGAAAGAAGGTATTTTTTCAGGAACAGAAGAGGATTGCTCATGATTATTTCCTGGATCGAATCTGGAATGTCAAATCCAATTGTATGGTACCAGCTCAGATCGTACATAAGATCATAAACGTTCGTCGGTCCAAACTGGGTTTCCCAAAGCCCGTGGCCTGTCAGCAGACTTACAGCGAACTGTGGAGTATAAGCGATTATCAGAAAGACTCCGGAGAGAAGAACAGACTTCCATTTTTTTCTGTAAATGAATAACATAGCTGCAAGAAATAACACACTCCCGGGGAGAACATGGTACCTGGTGATCGCCCCCAGGCCAAGAAAAAAGCCTCCCGCTGCAAAGGGGACTTTTGATTCATTTCCTTCGGAAAGAGCATTTAAAATGAAAATGGCACCGATTGAAAAGAATGCCACTGAACCAGGATCAGGACCACCTACAGTTATGTAGTGAAAAAGGGTTGGAAACAGTGCCAGAATTGTAACTGAAATCAAAGAGACCCTGGTTGATAGAAACTTCTGATACAAAAAGAGAGAAGAACCTGTGATAATTATCCCGAAAAGGGCATTAAGAAAAATTGCCGGTATAACCGGAAACATACTTGCAGAAATCAATTTTACCAATATGTAATATCCTAAGGGATATTGCGTGTTGAACAAGGTTTTCATGTCATTAATATCAAGATGTCTGGCGATGAAAACTGTGTCCCAGAAATCATTATGGGCCTGATAAAAGCCGGTAAGAAAGCTGGCAAGGAAAGTAATAATTCCAAGGAACAGGGGCAGAAGATAGATACTGATTTTTTTATCTGAATTCATTAAAGAGGTCTTGTTCCGTTGATTTTGAATAGACATCACGTGCTCAGGTCAAATGATTTGTTCCATAAAATATATACGAACAAGGCAGGATAAGACTCTGATTTTTTTCTGTTTTTCCGGATTGATCCGTAGTATTATATGTTTTACGCATATTCTCAGGTAAAAAGAGCAGGAAAATAGATTCTTTATGAGATCTCAAAGCTTTCTGAATAATTCCATTAAGGTCCAGAAATCAGTAACCCCTGAATCTCTTGTAAATGTGCTGGGGGTTATTTATGTGCACAGGAAAACAAGTGACGGAGGAGATATCTATCTTACCCGGTTCGGGCTGCCTGTAGCGGAGTTTCTTGAACTTGAAAACTGGTATGAAAAGGAGTGGTTCGAGAAACACAGGGAACGGCTGGAGGGCACCAGTTCAGTTTACCGTGTGCCTACAAAAGAGCTTTACGGGGAGAGTCTTGAACTGGTAGTGAAGAACAGCAGGGTAGGTGAGGATGTGCCGCTGGAGACAAAAACGCTTCTTGAGTATCTAAACGCGGAGTTCAACAGCCCCTGGGAGGAGTTCTCGCTGGTTTTTGAGATGCTCGAAGGAAAGTTTGGACCGCCTGATATAAAGGTCAATACTCAGGAACCACTTGCTATTTATGTACCACCTGAAAAGATGCAGATATGGCAGAGCGGCCGCTCTCAGGTAAAAATCAATCGGATCAGGGCCAGACAACCCGGAATAGACATCGATATACTTCGTCAATATAAGCTGATTTACCGCTGGATAAAAGGGAAAAATGTTCTGGAAGCCTTTCAGGATATTGGTTTTAATAACGAGGAACTCAGGGAGATCCTGGGGTTGGTTACCAGAAAGTCCATATATGACATGGAGAAAAAAGGTTATGTCGTTGCTGACATGAAACCTGTACATATAATTATCGGTGAGAAGGAGATCGGGAAGGTAGAGAGTCTTGTTGCTTCTACCGAACCAGATACCAGACGTCTCCGCTCAGAGATGCTTCAGGCGTTGATCAGACAGGGTAATTATTCAATAATAGATTATGAACTGCTTCTGAGAACCGATCCCCATGAAGAGCAAGTGAGCAGTCAGAGACGACATTCTTATCTTGACGATCAAAGGGACAGGTTTACAGCCACAGAACTGCCTTCACACTTGACCAGTGTGGAGATCCTGGGTGTTCCTTATGTACATGGTCATGTGGAAAGTACAAATGGTCAGTTATGGGTGGTGGGGAAGAATGGACGTCTTTTTGATTATTTCCTTCCGGAGAGGTGGCGAAAAACTCATGCCTGGAAACTCTCGGCTATCAACGACGTTTATTACACGGTTACTAAAGATCATATCCATATCGTCTGGAAAACATCAAATGTGGGAGAACGCCCATCGCTTGATTTCCCGGGTCCTCATGCAGGGGAAATGGATGAATTCGGGTATAACAGCCCTTTTGAGGAGTTCTCGATTGCTCATCATCTGAACCTTAACGGTGTTCCCACAGTTTACATGAGAGCTATTTACATGACGGGAAGTGCGAAGCTGGAGATAACCGATGATATGAGCAGGTATATCTCCCACAGTTTAATTCTGGGCCCTGATGGTTATCCTGTACTTCGTCCGGATCGTAATTATATAACCCTGCGGGGCTACTACAATGGCCCTGATGAGTGGGTTGCGAAACAGAACGGACCTCTCTGCCGGCCGCTTGACCTGCTGCAGGCAACGGGCAAGGGGATCGTGGATGAATCCCTCTTCAATAAATTATTCGACAAGGTTAAATCACAGTTGAAAAATGTCGGTTATGATGGAACCTTTCTGAGGAAGAACGATCTTCTCCTTGCTGTCGATCCAAATAAGGAGTTTATCCTTGATAAGGACGGGCTCCCCGAGGTCAGAATCTGCAATTGCGAATTGATAAGGAAAATCTGACAAATGCCGTTCACTGTCGCAGGAGCAGGGGAAATACTGTGGGATCTGTTTCCCACCGGCAGGAGGCCGGGTGGAGCGCCCGCCAACTTCTGTTATCATGCCCGGATGCTCGGTGCGGAGAGTTTTGTGGTTTCCAGAGTCGGGACAGATCAACCGGGAGAGGAATTACTGGAAAGACTCGCTGAACTGGGACTCTCTTCCTGCTATATTTCTCTCGACAGAGTACATCCTACAGGTTCAGTATCGGTTACACTTGACAGTAAGGGGAATCCGGACTACATAATCCACGAGAATGTCGCCTGGGATCATATCCCCTTCGATGAACAGACAGATGGTCTGGCGAAGTCGGTTGATGCTGTATGTTTTGGCACTCTCGCACAGCGGTCACCTGAATCCCGGGAGTCGATACGAAGATTTCTGAAGAGTGTACCTGAAAGCAGGCTCAAAGTATTTGATATTAATCTGCGCATGCAGTATTACAGTCCTGAACTTATAAATGATTCACTTCTCCTTTGCAATGTCCTGAAGGTCAACAGTGAAGAACTCAGCAAAATCGGGTCGATGTTTTCCTTATCAGGAGAACCGGAAGAAACGCTCTCAATTCTCTGTGAAAAGTACAATTTACGACTGATTGCTCTTACAAAGGGCAGTGAAGGAAGTGTTCTTTATACTCCTGAGGAGATATTGTATCATCCGGGGTTTAAAGTAGATGTTTGTGATACGGTTGGGGCGGGTGATGCATTTACAGCGGCATTGACAATTGGAGTTTTGGAAGGGAAACCACTCGCTGAGATTAATGATTTTGCAAACACGGTGGCTTCTTTAGTGTGCCATTACAATGGTGCCACTGCCACTGATTAACCAGAATAGGTAGTTAATCAGATTTTTAGCACCTGGTCGGGATGGGATCTATTCATTCGTATAATGCTTTCGCACATAGATAATTTGTTGTCGATACCGATTCCGATACGACCCCGATGCCGGGGAGGAAAATCTACCGGACACTGCCGAAGCTATCCCATCCATAACTTCCTGTCAAGACTGCGGTACTGGATCGCCTCAGCAACATGCTGACCCTTTATCCCTTCTGAATTGTCCAGATCAGCTATTGTTCTGGATACTTTCAGTATCCGGTCGTACGCTCTTGCTGACAAACCCAGTTTTTCTATGGCATTTTTCAGCAGGTTCTGACTATCCTGGTCCAGATCACAGTACTTTCTTATATGCCGGGATTCCATGTGAGCATTGCAGAAAACCCGCTTCTCTTTTTTATATCTTTCCAGTTGCAGAGAACGTGCCTTTTTTACATCTGCCCTCATTACAGAAGAATCCTGACCCGGTGCTTTACGTGAAAGTTCCTCATAAGAGAGCGCCGGCACTTCCACATGAATATCGATTCTATCAAGCAACGGACCGGAAATCCTGGACATGTATTTTTGAATCTGCTGTGGTGAGCAGGTGCATTTATGCCTTGTATCTGTGTAATATCCGCACGGGCAGGGATTGAGGGCGACTGCAAGCATGAATCGCGCGGGATACGAAAGGGACATCAGTGCCCGGGAAATGGTCACCTTACCGTCTTCAAGGGGCTGGCGAAGATTCTCCAGGACATTTTTGTTGAATTCCGGTAGTTCATCCAGAAATAAAACTCCATGATGGCTCAGGCTTACCTCGCCCGGACGAGGGTAGGAACCTCCACCGATAAGGCCTGCATCGGAGATAGTATGGTGGGGAGAACGGAAGGGGCGGGTTGCAAGGAGCGGGGTATTGGTGTCCAGAAGTCCTGCTACAGAGTGGATTTTCGTGGTCTCCAGCGCTTCATCCAGAGAAAGATCCGGAAGAATGGTCGGGAGCCGTCGTGCCAGCATGGTTTTTCCTGAGCCAGGTGGCCCGATCATCAGGATATTATGCCCGCCTGCAGCGGCAACCAGAAGAGCTCTTTTGATATGCTCCTGTCCTTTTACATCCCTGAAATCGATAGTATATGATTTTGCCTGGTTAAAGATGGAATCGAGATCAGTGGTAAAGGGATCGATGTTTTTGATTCCGGTTAGAAAATCCAGCGCCTCAGAAAGGTTTTTGACGGGAAAAATCTTTACCCCTTCTGCTACTGCCGCCTCCAGGGCATTTTCCTGTGGTACCAGCATCCCCTCCACACCAAGCTCCCTGGCTTTAATAGCCATAGAGAGCACCCCTTTGATGGGTTTAACTGTACCATCAAGGGACAGTTCACCTGCAATACAGAATCTCTCGGGATTAATGATATCGATCTGAGATGAGGCTATAAGGAGGCCTATAGCGATAGGCAGATCAAATCCGGATCCCTCTTTTTTCATATCCGCAGGTGCCATATTGATGGTGATTTTGCGGTTTGGGAACTGGAAACCGCAGTTTTTGATCGCGGACATGACTCTTTCACGTGATTCCCGCACTGCACTGTCCGGGAGCCCGACAATGGTCAATCCAGGAAGCATCTCACTGGTATCTGCCTCGATACCAATCTCAAATGCATCAATTCCAAGCACTGCCAGAGAACGTAGTTTCGCCAGCATCTTGACTCCTATTTCGTGGACTTTAAACCGGAAAGTAATTTATAATGTATTATAACTCTGAGATCAGCCTTCAGTTTCAGGCTGCATGAGACGAGAAAAGAAAAGCCTGATCATTGCAATTCGGGAAACTGCTATCAGGTTTTTTTATAACACGTAGTATATTTGTAATACCAAAATAGATTTATCTGAGTGAGAAGTGAACAAAAAATATGATACTCCCCGATTCATCACAGAGCATCGAAATGAAACCAATGAATACTTCATCCAGGGGAGATGATTCAGACACCAGAGATGCAGAACTGGTGATAGCGCGTAAGATCCAATCAGCGATGATTCCCCGTAATCTTCCTGTGCTGGAGGGTCTGCAGCTTGATTCGCTTTACCTCCCCTGTGGAGCTATTGGGGGAGATCTTTTCGATGTGGTGAAGCTTTCAGACGATGTGCTGGCATTTGTGATATTTGATGTCACAGGGTTCGGGATACCATCAGCACTTATCTCCGCGCTTGCAAAAGTCTGCTTTTCGAATCATCTCCGTAATGGTTTTTCTCCGCGGGCGGTCATAGAGCGGGTAAACAGTGAAATAATCAGAGATGTTTCAGCCGATTTCTATCTTACTGCCTTTGTTGCCTATCTTGACCTTCATGATAACAAGCTGACCTATTCCAATGCCGGGCACGCCTGCCCGATTGTGTACCGGAAAAAGGAAAATCAGGTACTTCAGTTAAAATCACAGGGTACATTTATCGGGGTGTTTGATAACGGTTTTTTTGATGAGCAGAGTATTTATCTGAATGCGGGGGATTGCCTGGTTCTCCTCACTGACGGGCTTTACAGGGTATTTTCCGATGATTTACAGGAAGGGAAGATGCTTTTTGAGGAGACTGCCTGTGAGTCTTTAAAGGATGGCAGGGCGGAGAAGCTGCTGACTGTTATCAATGAAAAATTCAGGTCAAAGACCAATGTAGATGATGATGTGACTGCGGTCGTAGCGGAAGTTCTGACGCAGTCAAGAAAGAATCTGATTAAAAATAAACTGGGGTTTGCCGATGGTGATCCGGTGTACCTTCAGTCTATCAGCTATTACGAAGAGATGGATCGTGCTGTTTCGGTTATTCTTTCAGGTATGGATAAATTCGGATATGCTGATGACAGTATCAGAAAAATGAAGATCACCCTTACGGAACTGCTTGTGAATGCGATTCTGCATGGAAATGGCAAGGACTTTTCCAAAAAAGTGATCATGGGTCATGTTATAGACAAGAAGAAAACGGTAATATCGATACTGGACGAGGGCGAAGGCTTCGACCCAAACAGTATTCCAGATCCTACGCTTCCGGAAAATCTGGTTAAAGACTGCGGCAGGGGCCTCTTCATTGTGCGGCATTATGTTGATAAGGTCGAGTACAACGAAAAAGGGAACCGGGTCACTATAACAAAATTTCATTCGGTTGCCTGAGAATAATGTCTGCAAAAATCGCCTTGGCTGGCTATATGGGTTCGGGTAAATCGACTGTTGCTGGAATTCTGGCTGAGGCGGGGGCGTACATAGTTGATGCCGACAGGGAAGCCAAGTTACTCATGCAGTCCGATCCGGAAATTAAAATGAAGCTTAATGAGATTTTCGGTGAGCAGGTATTCAAAAACGGATCGATTGCTTTTGACAGGCTGGGAAGCATTGTTTTTGGATCAATTGAGGAATTGAAAAAGTTAAACGCTGTTGTGCATCCGCCGCTTCTGGAGAGGCTTTGTTTTCTGATGAGACACAGAAGAGAGCCGGTAGTTTTGGATGCGGCTCTGATTCCGCTCTGGCATATCGAAGACTGGTTTGATCAGAGGGTCTGGGTTTCTGCATCATTTGATGTGAGGCTGAAACGTTTACTTGCCAAAGCGGGTGGGCTCACGGAAGAGGCTATCAGGGAGAGAATGTTACTGCAGGAAAAGCTTTTTCAATCGCCTCCGGAAGGGATCTGGAGGTACATTCGCAATGAGAGCAGCATTAAAGCATTGAGGTCTGAAGTGCTTGCCTGGACAGGATTAAGCGGGTAAATGATGCGGATCAAGGAAAATTTGTTTTACCGGTTGGCTGTTCTGGGAGCAGTAATTCCCCTGCTTTTATTCTCTTGTGCAAAGAAAAAGGATTCACAGGTCATAATTATTGGTTCTGAGTCCCTTACAGTTGAACAGCTTGTTAAACTCGACCCGGTGGCACCAAGTGACTCCGTGCGTATCAAAAATATCAAGCTGCGCAAGGCAATTGCCTCGGAAACTGATGATTCCGGTGTGGATTCCCTTGCCATAAGGTTTTCTGAGCAGCTTCAGCTTCGAGCGGGTGAGGAATGGACTCCCAGGGGAGCGGGGCTCCTGCTTTCTTCAGGACGGGTTCTTTACCGCAAATTGAATGAATTATCTTCAAGCAACTCGGTTGCTGCCTATGCTGAATCTCTTTTTATGCAGTATAATAAGGGAGACAGTACGGGACCTGGCTTGACAGCAGTTTTCCCGGACAGTGTAAAACTGGAAAAACAAGAAGAAATTGAACGGTTTTTCAGCGGTATTTTCGGTATCTCTGAAACTGCAGGACAGCTTCTTTTTGAATTTGTGAAAGATCAGCAGGATGTGATGAGCAGTGAGGATGCTGAGCGTATCATTAAAGGGTTGGTTTACACCGGAGAGAAAACCGACACCGTCAAAGAAACCAGGAAACCACTTGTTCAGAAAAAAGTAGTGGATAATTCCCTCACTGCGCTAAAATACCGGGGGCAGCAGTCAATCCGGGATTCCATCGAGAAACACATTCCCAACCTGAAATCCATTTACAAAAAGCGGCTAAAGATAAAAGAATATATGAGCGGCACGGTGATGATCACTTTTCTGGTGGATGCCTCCGGAAAAGTAATTGATGCTAAAATCAGCAAATCCAGTGTCAATGATAAGGAATTTTCTGACCTTCTATCAGCATACGTCATGAATATCCGGTTCAAACCAGTACCTGAAGAGGTAGGAAATATGAGTTTCGAATTTCCGTTTGAGTTTAATCCCGAGTAAAAATGCTTAAAGAACATTCCTCTTTTATAAAGCAGGCTATTGCCCTGATTGATTGTGTTCTGCTGGTTGCAGCATTCTACATTGCTTATTCAATAACAGCCATACACCGTAACCTCCATCCTATTCTTAACTACTGGATAATGGTGATCGGATTCATGGGCTTTTACCTTTATTTTGCCTGGACAAGATCGCTTTTCTCCATACTGCACTTCAACTGGATGCGAGGTTTGATGCGCAGGGTGGTGGCGATTTTCATATCCGCTGGTATTCTGGGCGCCTCTATACTTTATCTTCTCCCGGACAGCCACAACAGCAGATACCTTTACCTGACATTTGCCGCTATCTCATTTGTATTTATAGCATCGGAAAAACTATTTGTCAAACGTACAATAGCCCGTATACGCCGTTATAACCGCAATACAACTCCGGTGATTCTGATTGGAAGAGGCAGGATGGCCTCGCAGATCCATCAGGAAATAAGCAATCATCCCGAATGGGGCCTTCGCATGATCCGTAAACTGGATCTGGGAATTCAGCCCTCTGAATTCGAAGAGGTTCTCAAGAACAGCTACGTTGAAGAGGTGTTTTTCTGTATTCCAAGGAAGATGACAAAAGAGGGTTTTTCGGTTGATTCTTACCTGCAGATCTGTGAGGAGATGGGGCGTCCCGCCCGTGTGTTTCTTAATATTTCCGGGGCCACATACTTTGCAAGGTGGGAATATCACCGCTTCATGGGCCGTCCTACACTTCTTTCCCATACTGTGGAACTCGACCCTGATCAGATGCTTTTTAAAAGATTGTTTGATCTTGCCGGGGGAATTGCAGGCCTCTTTGCTCTTATCATTTTATATCCCTTCCTTGCTGTGGCTATCAAGCTTACATCAAAGGGACCGGTTTTTTTCAAACAGGTAAGAGTAGGGAAAAACGGCAAGAGATTTGTCATTTACAAATTCCGCTCAATGGCTGCTGATGCGGAGAAGAGGAAACAGGAGCTTGAAAAGCTTAATGAATGTGATGGGGCGGTGTTCAAGATAAAAGACGATCCAAGGGTTACCAGAATAGGCAAAATCATGCGTAAGTTAAGTCTTGATGAACTGCCGCAGGTTTTTAACGTGCTCAAGGGTGAAATGTCACTCGTAGGTACCAGACCCCCGACCCCGGATGAAGTCTCTAAATACCAGAAATGGCACCATCGCAGAATCAGTATCCGTCCGGGAATCACAGGATTATGGCAGGTTTCAGGAAGAAACAAGATAAGCAACTTCGATGACATTGTAAGGCTCGACCTCAAATATATCGATAACTGGAGCATCTGGCTCGATATTAAGATCATATTTAAAACAGTCATTGTCCTTTTTAAGAGAGATACAGCTTACTGAGATGTTTACAAAATTAAGTTCTTCAGCTTTTATCAGACTTGTTCTGCTCCTGTTATTGACCTTTTCCTTCGTTTACGGGGTACCGCTTGAGAACTGGCGTAAACCATTCTTCAATACAGCAGCGGATATGGAACTTGCCGATAAGTCTCCAAGCGGGATGTTCTGGGACAATATCGGAGAAGCCGATGTATTTGACAGGTCGATATGGTTTCCGGGAGAATCAACGGACAGCATAAATTACCTTTTTCTGGAACCGCAGGTCATGGGCGGTTATGGACCGGTGCTTTCTGATGAAAACAGCAGATCCTACTTTCAGATAAACATTCTTAATCAGATAAGATACAGACATCTGCTGGTCAGGCAGGTGGTAAATGTGGATAAAAGGTATGAATATGATAAACTTTATCCTGCTCACAAAGATCGTGATCTTAGAGGCCGGTTCGATGAGGCCTTTGTTCAGGTCGATTGGAAATACGGTTTTTTCCGTCTGGGCAGACTGAACAGAAACTGGGGACCGTTTGCAGACAGAAGCCTGGTGTTATCTTCAAATCCATACAGCTACGATGCACTGGAGTGGCAGCTCCGCTCATCTCTTTTTGAATTTCGCCATATTTTCGCAGCCTTTCACTATAACCGCTCGGATCATAGAGATTCCGATAATAATGCTGATCTCAACAGGTTTTTAACTGCTCATTCTCTTAATCTGATGCTGGGGAAATGGGTAACCCTGGGGCTGACCGAAACGGTCCTGTTTACCCGCACCAAACATTTTCCCGACCTGCAGTATATAAACCCGTTTTCGGCTTACACTGTAGTAAATACAAATCAGGAGGGAAAAGGGAATCTGGTACTTGCTTTTCAATGGAATATTCATCCTCTAATCGAGGATGTCTGCTTCAGGGGACAGGTTGCTTTTGATGATTTTCAGGTAGATGATGAGAAAATTACAGATAAGGAGCCTGCTCACTGGGGAATTGACATGGGCATTTTCTGGAGAAATCCTTTTAAATTACCCATGAATCATCTGCTGAAAACCACCTGTACTTATGTTTCGCCCTGGATGTACACTGTTCCGGACAACAATGCCAATAATGGAGAACGTTACATTTATTGGGACAAAAGCCTCGGAATGTCGGAGAATGATTTTGACCGGATAAGTGCGGGCTTTGATATTATCGGTAAAAACTACTGGGCCTCGGGCTTTGAAATGGCTTTCTTTAGAAATGGTGGAAATAATGTTCTTACCAAATGGCAGGATAGTGAAGAGGGAAATACGAAGGGCCTTCCGGTTGACAGAGATTCTATCCGTGAAAAAGGATTCGAGATACTGTTGGAAACCAGGTTTTATTACAGGAATTATGCGGACCTTTCTCTTTCCGGGTCCTCAAAATGGGTGAAAAACAAAGACAATATTTCTACTTCCAGTTTCGAATTAGTACCATCAATAAGAGCTGAATTATCCTTTCATTTCAGTAATTTCCGGCTGCGACTTCCCAACTGATGATGGACTATCCAGAAAAAAGAAAACAAACCTCAAGTGTATTGTCTTTGACACCTCAGGCTGTCTCCATTCATAAGGAAATATTGATGCTGCTGAAGTCACTCGAAGAGGGTTCTTTCTCCTCATGCCTTGATGAAGAGTTTGTTTCCACACTCAAAGAGGTTCATCGGCTTTTCGACATATTTCAGAAAGAAGTACTCAATGATACTGAATTTAAGTGCTGCTGCAGGGAGACATGTGCAACGTGCTGTTTTCACTGGGTTGAGGATGTAAATTCGTTCGAGGCTGAAATTATCGCCGGATATATCCATACTGCCATGCCCGGTGAGGTTAAGAGGATAATTGAAACCTGCCGGAGTGACTGCCTGGAACTGGAAAGATTGAATGACCTTGTACAAAAACGGCTTTTGGAGTCCGGTGATGACAGGGAGCAGATAGATGAAATTGATCTGTTGCTGTCCGTTTATTATCAGATGAAAAGGCCTTGCCCTCTGCTTGACAGGAGCAATAGATGCAGTATTTATGCTGTCAGGCCGTTTACATGCAGAATCTATATCAATCTTTCGAACCCTTCCTGTTGCGACCCGGAATGCATAAATGACAGTGGAATGAATACATACCTGCTCGACTTCGAGGAGGATGCCAATCAGATACTGGACAGACTGCATTTTAAATACATGAAATTCGAGGGTGATACGGGACTCAGATCACTGATTCCCAGGTACCTGGAAAAAATGTAAAAGAGCAGCTTCTACTCTTCTTCGCTGTTCTCTTCCTCTTTGATCCTTTCCCGGTATTTTTCCGGGGTGGTGCAGGTAATCTGATTAAAAGTAATTCTCATATTGTCCAAATCTGTAAAACCAGTCTTTGCAGCTATCTCGTCGAAGGGAATGTCTGCATCCCGCAACAATTCTTTGACAGAACGGATTCGCTCAAATGTCAGAAGACTCGTGAAATCGCCGCCGGTTTCAGCCTGGATTTCCGATTCTATTTTCTCCCGGTCAATCCCTGTTTCCTTTGAAAATGCCTCCAGATCCAGTTCAGAATTGCTGATCATCCGGCGCATACTTACAAGAATGGAACTCATCAACTCAGATGTGCCTCTGTTTTCCAGTTCTTCGTATTTGTAGTCATCACGGCACTGCTTTATCAGTATTGATATAACAAAGGTTATAACAACTCCGGTGATTATTGCCGAAAGGGCAAGCAGGAGTTTCAGAAGTGGGAGGGCCTGTTTGAGCCTGATGGTTCCCCACTGACTTGGGTTATACCTGTTTGAGAAAGTCGTTCCGGACCAGCTTGTAAACCTGCGCGTTCCATCATTATCAGAGTTGAATATGGAGACATCAAAGCCGAATTTCATATTCGGGAACTGCAGATCAGATAAGCAGAAAAACGGTATCGAGGCCTCAATTGTGTAACCATCTGTAAAAGATCTGGCCCACTTCATCTCACGGCTGAGCAGGACATTGACGCTGTCACTGAGAATGAAACCATCTTTGGTGAGATCAACTGTGAAACTGTTGCTGCGGGTTTTGGGACCAAAGCGGATGCTGCGATGGTTTATGCCTGAAAAATTGCTTTTATCATTGTGAAGATCAAAATGGAGTTCAAGAAAATCGGAGTATGTTACTGAGCTGTCTTTTACATGGGCAGCAAACAGGATATGTGAATTACTCCACAAAATCCGGAATGTGCCTTCTGAACTAATCCGGATTTCCTTTACATTTTTCCAGTCGGAGAGATCCCCGTCAATTTTGATCTTTTCAGGGGTGGTTGTCTGGCGACAGCTGACTTTTTTGCGGCTGAGATGTTTATCTCTGTCCAGAACCCATCTGTGCGGCATAGGGGGGCAGATTATCTTCCGGTTTTGTTCTTTGTACAGGATGTATCCGAATTGAAGGTGAATCTGATCCTGATCAGGACAGTTTGAGGGGTCCCATTTCAACTTATAGGGTGCCCTGCGGACAACCCCAAGAGAATCGATCCGGTTTTCAGAATGTCTGACCAGAATCATCACAGAATCGACAGTACATCGGGGGACTATCTCTATATCAACGATTTCTCCTGAAAGAACGCTTCTTATCGATGGCGCAGCTATATAGGCGCTGTCAGGGGTGATTAACTCGGAGAGGTTGACTGTGCTGTCCTTCTGTGAAGCTTTTGTCAATGTCTGCAGTACGGGCATTTTTTGTTCAGAATTGACTTTCAGAACCGTAATGCAAAGAAGGAGAATGAAAATGACGGATTTATCAGTCTTTCTCATGAGAAACTATTTACCTCTGGTTAAAAATTAATCAGGATTCATGGGGAGTCAAATGGACCCGGGGAATGGTTCTGAAAAAGCCGCGATGAAAGTGGGCGGATTTTATTTTCAAAGGCAGATGGCTCCTTGGGCCGCTCATTGTCAGGATTAAAAAAGAGGAGAAAAAATGAAATCCAACAGGCTGATTGTGACTATCGGTGCAGCATGGGTTCTCTTTATTGCCCTGGACAGTTTTTCGGGAATTTTAAGAGCCTGGTACCTCCGCAAGATGTCAAATCCGTTCAGATCATTTTACCATGTGGTCAAATATTTAAGGGCTGCGGCCATTTTCTTCATCTCAATTCTTAATCTCTGGCTGATAGCCGGATCACCGGGAAGACGTGTCAGGTAGTCAGAAGGAAATATTATGGAAAGTCAAATATATCTCGATAATAACGCCACAACCCAGGTAGCTCCTGAGGTTTTGGATGCAATGCTTCCCTTTTTCGGGGATCGTTACGGTAATCCATCGAGTATCCACCGGTTCGGAGGATACGTCAAGCGTCATATAGAGAAAGCTCGTGAGCAGGTCGCCTCGCTGCTTGGAGCATCGCCTGAAGAGATCATCTTTACAAGCTGCGGATCAGAGGGCGACAATATGGCACTGAAAGGATTTTCTGCCGCCCGTGAGGGATCTCGGATTGTTACCTCAACGGTTGAGCATCCTGCAGTACGTAATACAGCGCGTTATCTCCAGAGTAAAGGAACATCCCTTGTCGAACTGGATGTTGATTCCTCTGGAAACCTCAGGATGGACCAGTTTGAAAATTTAAATATCGACAACAGAACTCTTGTGAGCCTCATGTGGGCAAACAATGAGACAGGTGTGCTTTTCCCGATCCATGAGTTTGCTGGAAAAGCAAAGGAAAAGGGCGGGTTTTTCCACACCGATGCGGTGCAGGCTGCTGGCAAGGTTCCTATTGATGTCAAAACGGTACCAGTTGACATGCTCGTGATTTCCGGCCATAAGCTCCATGCTCCTAAAGGAATCGGTGCGATTTTCATCAGAAAAGGAGTGGATCTGGAGCCGATTCTGCACGGGGGACATCAGGAAGAGGGAATGCGTGCCGGAACTGAAAATGTTCCGTATATAGTAGGCCTTGGTAAAGCATGTGAACTGGCAATGAAATATATGGATGAAGAAAATTCCAGAGTCAGAGCGATGCGGGACAGGCTGGAGGAGGAGCTGTTGAAAAGATGCCCTGGCGCAAAACTCAATGGTGATAAAAAGATGCGCCTTCCCAATACAACCAACATCAGTTTTGAGTTTATCGAAGGTGAAGCAATACTGCTGCATCTGGATGAAAACGACATAGCCGCATCATCGGGTTCTGCCTGTACCACAGGTTCTCTTGAACCCTCTCATGTGATGATGGCTATGGGAATTCCTTATACCTTCGCACACAGTTCCACCAGGTTTTCTTTAAGCAGATACAACACAGACGAGCAGATCGACAAGGTGATCGAAGTCATGCCCGGAATTGTTGAGAAGCTGCGAGGCCTGTCACCTTTTGTAGGGAAAAAAAATGAATAGTTTGCAAAAAGAAATAAATGAATTGAAAATTGAAAAACGTGCGGTAATTCTGTCGCATACTTATCAGCCTGCTGAAGTTCAGGATATTGCCGATTTTGTGGGAGATTCCTACGGGCTCAGTGTGGAAGCAAGCCGTACAAGTGCGGACATAATAGTTTTCTGCGGAGTGCGTTTCATGGCAGAGACTGCCTCTATTCTCAATCCCGGAAAAAAAGTGATCCTTGCTGAAAAAGATGCCGGCTGCCCGATGGCAGATATGATCGATGCATCCGATCTCAGGGAGCTCAAGACACAGTACCCTGATTATCTGGTCATGTGTTATGTCAACTCTACTGCAGAGGTAAAGGCGGAGAGCGAAGTCTGCTGCACAAGCTCGAATGCGGTCAGGATAGCCGGAAAGCTTCCTGAGGACAGAGGTATAATCTTTGTACCGGATAAGCACCTTGGATCTTTTGTTCAGGAGAAAACAGGAAGGAAAATGGTTTTCTGGGATGGATTCTGCCCGACACATCAGTGGATAACCCGGGAGATGATTCTCCGGGCAAGGGATGAATATCCGGATGCTGTTCTGCTTATCCACCCTGAAGCATCGGCGGAGTGCAGAAATCTCTGTGATCATGTACTGTCGACAGGTGAGATGTGCAGTTTTGTCAAAAGCAGCAGTCACAAGAAGTTTATCATAGCTACCGAGAGCGGGCTTCTGCATACGCTAAGGAAGACAAATCCGGAAAAAGAATTTATGGTGCTCAGTGAAAAACTGATCTGTCCGAACATGAAGAAGGGATCTCTACTTTCGGTGAAAAAAGCACTTGATGGAAGTGGTGGAGAGGTGATTTCTGTTCCGGAGGAGATAGCGGGTAGAGCCTCATTGTCGCTGAAGAGGATGCTTGAGATGAGTGTTTGAGGTTTTTTTCCCTGTCCTAATGGTTTTAAAGGGGCGTGGTGTTCTTTTTTAAGTAATATTATTACTTTGAGACCCATGCCCCTTTCTATTTGGGAGCCTTAACCTTGCAGCAGCTAACACCAATGCTGATTGTCCATCCGGGAAGCACCCTACAACCCGTGTTTTTCTTCGGATCTCCCTCATGAGCCTCTCTAACGGATTATTCGTTCGTATTCTTACCCAGTGCTCACGAGAAAAGTACATGCGACAGACCATTCTTGCCGGCTTATATCATGTACAATTCGAAAGTGCTCTTTTGTGAAAACGCAATGAATCATACACACCATTGAGAATATTGTGTGAAAGATTAATTACAAGATATGAAGGAATAAGTGACTAAATCTGTTTCAATATTGTAAATTGAATAAGAGTTGGTTTAATAACAGCTCCTTTGTTTTAATTTTGGTAGAAACGAAAACATGCTCTATGGCCGACCAGTTCCTTCTCAGTTTTACACTGGTAAACAACTCAAATACCTCGCGAACCCTTTTGATAAAGAAAGCACATTTACCCTGCCAAATTTTTCTATGCTGATAAAACCGCTCGATGCCATAGACATTATTTCTTTGTAAACAGGAGAATACGCATAACCCAGTTGCCTTGAAAGCTCTTTGATATGAATCCTGGCACTGTTTAACAAAGCAAAAAGAATTTCCGATCTTATATTAGGACCAATTAACGCCCGTATCGCAAGCAACGGATTCATTTTCAGAACTCTTTTTTTGTCCAGCATTGCATCATCATAAAAATCAACCATCGTGCAGTATAATCCCCATTTCAGATACTCATCCCGGGCAAATTCCTTCTGGTTCTTATCATAAACCCCGAATTCATCACCGTTTTTAAAGAGAACTTCCGGGAGACCATTCGGTTTGCAATATTTCAGGACTGTTTTAAGCCTTGGATCTGCACCATTTTGAATCGCGATATTGATAACCGCTCCCAATACGGCAGTATCCGCCGCATCTATAAAATGAAGAAGCCTTTGAACGTTGATCAAATCATGAAAGTTTCTGATCCAGGTAAGCATTGCCTTAAGAATCCGTTCTTCATACCTCCCTGCATGCGTTGTTTCAATTATTAGAAGCTCCGGATCGACAAAGCCCTCAAAAGGCTCACCGGTTCCGGCCCAGCCAAGTCTGATCCACTTATCATAACATCCGTCGATCACTCCTCTGTCATATATCAAGGCCATGGGACATCTCTCTTTCCTTCTTTTTCAGAACACGGCTTAGTGCAATGTTATCAATTTCCATAACAGCTTTTTCGTAGGTAGAACTGGAACTGTCTGCTTCAGAATCGATATAATTCTGCTGTTCATACTCAGATAAATTCCATACCTCTTCGATGCATATAGTGCTATTTCCGATGCTATCGAGTACCTGAACCCTTCTTCAGTTTTGATGAATTCAGGCCTGATGGATTTGAACTGAATTTCTATCCTGAGCGACAACTCCGGATCTCTCGTGTACAGATCATCCTGTTTCTGCCTGAGCAACTTAAGATCATCATCATTAAAGGGCGTTTGCCTTATATCCTGAATATCCCAGGAACGGATATTATCATACTTGGCGAATTTGGTAATAACCGAATCTGCTTTAGATATGATATAAGGTTCGAGATATTTAAAATTTCCCTGTATAAGGATAAGATCCGGCTTATAACATAATCGAAAGTGATTTTAGCCCTTTCATTTATCCACTGGTGATCCAGCGAATACTCTCTGGCAATCTTCTCTATGATCTTTGGATACGGGTCTTTATTTATGTCCTCAGATGCCCCAAGGACATCGATATCCTTGGACGGTCTCGTGATAGCCCCGTTTATGATCAGTGCCGAAGCACCCTTTATGATTAATCTTAAAGGACGATTTAATTCCTGATCAAAGGCCTCAAGCATTTTGATCATCTTTTCCTGGTTCATTCTATTTAAGATTTCGCCCAACTTGTATCCTTTATTTAGTTTTGTATATCTCTATATAAGATATCATATAGTATACCATTTTCCAGTAATTTCTTACGAAACTCCTCTGCCCTGGTTTTGGCAGAAGAGCCATACATAAAAATAGATCCTGACTCTTTCAACTTTCAGACTATAGCTTGTGCTGTTTCTTCCTGTTGAAGTGATCAACTGTCAATTAATACTTCCTCTTTCTCCTTTTTCTGACTCAGTCCCCCTTCTTCAAAATAGTCCCGAAAAGGTTGTGATAAAGTTTCCTCTGGGGTAAGGAACCTATGAAAAGAAAAGGAGACTTAGCTGCAAATAAATCACTAATTCATCACCATGAAAAGGATGTCACAAAGTTACCTCTGGGGTGAAAAACTGACTCAAGCGCTTAAATCACAAAATCACCCCTGAGGTGACCTGGTACACCAACCCTTCCCAATGTAATACAACAAAGATCAATTCCGATTCACCCCATGTTTAACATCCTAATACCTCTACAAATACTTATTTTTACTCTTCCCGGATAAACATATCTCTTCTCCCGGGCGTACTATGCTAAAAAAGGATAAGGGCTGATTCATGGGCAGTGTAAAAAGACTCTTCGTAGAAAAGAAAAAAGGATGTGATGTAGCGGCTTCCGGCTTACTGTATGATCTCAGAGAAAATCTCGGCATAAAAGTACTAACCGGTGTCAGAATACTGAATCGTTATGACATAGAAGGAATCTCAGAGCAGGAATATATCGCTGCGCGCAATACCATCTTTGCAGAACCGCCTGTTGATCTCCTCTATGATGAAAACATGCCCCTGGGCAGTGATGAAAAAGCATTTGCAATCGAATACCTTCCCGGACAGTATGATCAGCGTGCCGACAGCGCCTCCCAGTGTATTCAGCTTTTAACACATGGTAATCGGCCATCAGTAGCTACTGCTCAGGTCTTTGTTCTTCAGGGAAATATTTCGGATGATGAATTTTTAAAGATAAAAAATTACTGTATAAACCCTGTTGATTCCCGGGAAGCTGCTTTCGAAAAACCGGAGTCACTGGAAATGAAAACAGAAATTCCTGAGGATGTGAAAGTTCTCGGGGGTTTTATACATTCTGATGAGTCTCGACTGGAACAGTTCCGCATCTCCATGGGCCTTGCCATGCGTCTGGATGACCTGCTTTTCTGTCAGAAATTTTTCCGTGACAGTGAAAAGCGTGATCCTACAATAACCGAAATCCGCATGCTTGATACCTACTGGTCAGATCACTGCCGCCATACTACCTTCCTCACAGCTATCGATGATGTCCATATCGAAGAGGGAGTATTCAGTGAACCTCTGAAAATTGCTTTCTCCCGATACAAAGATGCCCGTCAGTTTGTTTATGGTAATTATGAAAGGGACATCTCTTTGATGGATCTGGCTACCATAGGGGCAAAAGAGCTTAAAAAACGCGGGCTGCTCGATGATCTTGATTCTTCAGAGGAGATCAATGCATGCAGTATAGTTGTGCCTGTTGAAATTGATGGGAAAGAGGAAGAGTGGCTTGTGATGTTTAAAAATGAGACTCACAATCATCCCACAGAGATTGAACCATTCGGTGGTGCAGCTACATGTCTGGGTGGTGCAATCAGGGATCCTCTTTCCGGGCGCTCCTATGTTTATCAGGCGATGAGGGTTACCGGATCGGGTGATCCGCGTCGCAGCGTTGAGGAAACACTCCCGGGAAAGCTGCCTCAAAGAAAGATAACAGTTCTTGCAGCTCAGGGATACAGCTCTTATGGAAACCAGATAGGGCTTGCGACCGGCCATGTCGCGGAAGTTTACGATGAGGGGTTTGTGGCCAAGCGGATGGAGATCGGGGCGGTGATCGGTGCAGCACCAAGGGCTAATGTTGTGCGTGAAAGGCCTGCTGCCGGTGATCTGGTGCTCCTTGTCGGTGGAAGAACCGGTCGGGATGGTTGCGGGGGGGCAACAGGATCATCAAAGGAACACACAGAAGAATCAATACTTACCTGCGGTGCAGAGGTACAGAAGGGAAATCCTCCAACAGAGCGTAAACTTCAGCGCCTGTTCCGGAAGAGGGAAGTCAGCTTAATGATCAAGAGATGCAATGATTTTGGTGCGGGTGGAGTTTCTGTGGCAATTGGAGAGCTTGCCCCAGGTCTTGATATTGATCTTGACGCTGTGCCCAAAAAATACGATGGTCTTGACGGAACGGAACTGGCTATTTCGGAATCGCAGGAAAGAATGGCGTGTGTTATCGCTCCCGACAATCTGGATGCATTTCTTGCTGAGGTGTCAAAAGAGAACCTCGAGGCAGCAGTGGTAGCCAGAGTCACCGATAACCGCAGGTTGAAGATGAAATGGCGGGGGAAAACTATTGTTGACCTCAGCAGGGATTTTATCGATACCAACGGAGTCAAACAGAACGCAACTGTAAAGGTGATTTCTCCGGATTGTTCAGCGGATTATTTCGATCTTTCAACGAAAAGATACGGGAAATTACCATTGGACCAAGCCTGGAAAGAGATGCTTTCTGATCTTAATGTCTGCAGTCAGAAGGGGCTGGTGGAACGTTTTGACAGCACGATTGGAGCTTCAACTGTGCTGCTTCCTTTCGGAGGGAAATACCAGAGTACCCCGGCAGAAAGTATGGTTGCCAAGCTGCCTGTTCTTGAGGGTTCAACAACTGCGGGTACAGCGATGAGCTACGGGTATAGTCCCGCTCTCTCAAAGTGGAGTCCGTTTCATGGCGCTTTCTATGCGGTAATAGAGGCGATCGCCAAAATAGTTGCTATTGGAGGTGATCACCATCGTGTCAGGCTCACTCTTCAGGAGTATTTCGAGAAAATCGGGACGGATCCCTGGAAATGGGGAAAACCGTTTGCCGCGCTGCTGGGTGCTCATTACGCGCAGGTCGGGCTTGGCATTCCGGCAATCGGGGGGAAGGACAGCATGTCTGGAACTTTCAAAGATCTTAACGTTCCACCCACACTGGTTGCTTTTGCAGTGGCTCCAGTCGATATCAGAAAGGTGATTTCGCCTGAATTCAAGAAGACAGACTCGAAAGTCCTGCTGGTGCGAACTGGCCGCGACAGTCATGGAATGTGCGATATCAAAGCAATAGACAGGTGTTTTACTGCTGTTCATAAAGCCATAAGTGAGGGCATGGTGCTCGCCGCTCATACTGTAAGGACGGGTGGAATAGCCGAGGCTGTAAGCAAAATGAGCTTCGGTAACAGGATAGGGATGTGTTTTACAGAGGAAATGCCTGCCGGAGAACTTTTCAGTGCTGATCCTGGAGCGATGGTTCTTGAGATCGCAGCTAACTCTGATGCCTCTAAAATCTTCGAAGGTATAGAGTGCAGAGTGCTTGGCACTACATCGGCGGAACCGGTAATAAAGCTGAATGGAATTGAACTGAGGATTGAAGAGATTCAGTGTCACTGGGAAGAACCTCTTGAAAAAGTATTTCCCAGCCGCACTGATTTCATTAAAACGGAACCGGCTCTGCTTTACAAAGAAAAGTGCAGAATCCGACCTTCAGTGAAAGTTGCCCGTCCCAGGGTGTTTATACCGGTTTTCCCCGGTATCAACTGCGAATATGATTCAGCCCGGGCATTTGAGAGTGCAGGCGCTGTTTGTGATATCTTTGTAACCAGGAATCTCAGTCCGGTTGATATTGAGGAATCAATTGAGGCTGTGGTTAAGAGGGTTAAAAATGCTCAGATTATAATGTTTCCAGGCGGTTTCAGTGCAGGAGATGAGCCCGATGGGTCCGGAAAGTTTATTGCCGCGTTTTTCCGTAACCCTCACATAAAGGATGCTGTCGATGAATTCCTTAACAGGCGTGACGGGCTGATGCTGGGTATATGCAACGGATTTCAGGCGCTTGTCAAACTCGGACTTGTTCCCGGCGGTCAGATAATCGACATGAAGGAGAGCAGCCCGACTTTGACTTTCAACACAATAGGAAGACATATCTCCCGGATTGTCTATACGAAAGTGGTTTCAGTCAAGTCTCCCTGGTTCATGAATGTAGACGCGGGTGATATCCATGCGATTCCAATCTCCCATGGTGAGGGGAGGTTTATTGCTCCCGATCATGCTATTGAGTCTCTCTTCCGAAATGGCCAGGTAGCAACTCAGTATGTTGATTGTGATGGGAACAGCGACAGTTATGACAGTAATCCAAACGGCTCAATTTGTTCGATAGAAGGAATAACCAGTCCTGATGGAAGGATTCTGGGAAAGATGGGACATTCCGAGCGTAAAGGTGACTATATTGGTATAAACATTCAGGGTGAAAAAGATCAGAAGATTTTTGAAGCAGGAGTAGGCTATTTCAGATAGTAATCATAAAAATGGTATATGATTCCTGGAAGTTTGGGTTTCCTGAATCTCCAGGCCACTTTTTGCTCCATATACAATAATCATGACAATCTTACGTGCAAGGCATTAATTTGAAATAACATCTTTATTCCAGTTTTTCACACTAAGCAGATTTTCCAGTTTTTTTCAACGTAGCCCAGAATTATAGCCCTTGCCGCAATTTTAATGATAACATTATAAATGGTATGAAGATACTAAGCCGTAGGTTTCTGAATGAGCTGAAGTATAATCCCGGAGATGCACTGGAGTACCTGAAAAGGTGCAGAAAACGCCATGCTTATGCTGTACTCAATTTCCTGACATTCTGGAGGGTGGTTTTTTCTGAGTATGTGTTGAACCACTGTTTTACCAGGGGATCAGCTATGGCATTCGCGCTCCTCTTTACACTTATTCCATTGGTTGCCTCGGCCGCCTTTATGCTTGCCAGCGTTGTAGAGGTTAGTTCTGATCAGGTTCAGCGATTCTTTTCCTTCCTTCTTCCCTTTGCCCCTGAGACTGTGCTGGATTATCTGGGGACTTTTTTCACTAATGCTCGAAAGTTGCGGGGGTTAGGTGTTGCTACCCTGATAGTAGTGACAGTAGGGCTTTTTGGTACTGTGGAAGAGTCTCTGAACACAATTTGGAAAGTCGCCCGCTCCCGTTCCTTTTTTATCCGTCTGCGTACCTATACCATGGCTATGGTGTACTGCCCGGTACTTATTTTTGCCTCATTCCAGCTTCGCAGAACTTTGCGTTTAGAACTGGTTCAGTCTGGTTTTTTTCCACTGGATATTGCTCCATTTCTGCTGATGGTTCTGGCATTTACGTCAATATTCTGGTTCGTTCCAAACACAAGAGTGTGCTTTAAGTCTGCAATAATTGGAGGATTGATTGCCGGTATCCTTTTTGAACTCGAAAGGAAGCTTTTTGGCGGCTATGTGCGATTGTCAATACAGACACAAACTATTTATGGAGCTTTTGGAATTCTGCCTCTTTTTCTGATCTCTCTTTTCTTTGTTGCTTTGATAACCTTGTTCGGGGCACAGATCGCTTTTGTTCATCAGAACTATCGTCCTTTGCTCAGAGCAAAAAGACGCTGGGACAGGAGGGTTGGAGATTACAAGACTTACATTACATTCAGGATATTTTTCGATTGCGTAGCCGCTTTCATAAAGAAGAAAAAGCCTCCGGAACTTAGCTATTTTACATCTGCTTATGAGTTGACCGATGCTCAGGCGCTTGGAATGCTCAAATGGCTGATTCATGAGGGTTTTCTTCATAGTGTAGGGAACAGGGGTGTTGCCTTTGTTCCGGCAAAGGATTTTTCCCGGATACCTGTAAAAGAGGTCCTTGATGCCATAGAGGATCAGGGGAGGCGAATCCCGACTGTCCCCGATGATTTCACAAGAGACTATGTGGCGTCATTGATGAAAAAGCAGAGGGGAAACAACATGTTTGATCCGGAAGAGATTACATTTGAAATGATGGTGTCTGATGTCGAAGAGGGTGAATTCAGGACAGCCCGTGTGGAAGCTGTTGTTTGATTTTCAGCTTAACGTGCAAACACTACTGTCTGTTTCCTGCTCGGGGTCGGTATCGGCATCGGAATCGGTATCAACTTGATTGCAATTAAGAAGAAACCTGCTACTCTGGTAAAAAACCAATGCTCGTTTTAACTTCGCTCAGTGAACACCTGAAATATTCGCTGGCTACTTATTAGATTTCTGACACTCCTCAAGAGCATCATTGCACTGGTTACGGTAGGTTTGGAGAACAGTTTTGAACTCTTCCTGCTCCTCTTTGCTCATCCTTGAATACCGGGATTCAAATTCCCTGGCTTCCTTGCAAACATCTTTCATGTAATTACACTGATAATTATCGGGTAGTTTCGAAGTGTCTACAAAGGTGGACCCGCCGCAGGAGATCAGTAACAAAGAAAAGAGAAGTAAGTATTTCATAATTTACCTCAGTCGCGAAAAGCCTGGAGTGTCTTAATACTGGTCGAACTTTTCAGTCTCTCAAGTGCTTTGGATTTTATCTGACGGACCCTTTCACGGGTAATATTGAATCTTCTTCCTATTTCATCCAGAGTAAAAGCAGCTTCATTATCTATGCCAAAATATAATTTCAAAATCTCCTTTTCACGTTCAGTCAGTGTATCAAGCAGCTTGCCTATCTCTTCATGAAGCGAGATGGCGTGCATTCCCTCGTCAGTTCCGTGCCCTTCGTTCTGCTGAATCATATCAAGCAGCGTGGAACCATCAGTGTCCTTAAGCGGCGCATCAAGTGAAACATGGCTGTTTGAAATGTTGATTGTTTCCTGCACTGCATTCTCTGAAAGTTTCAGCTCTTGAGCTATTTCACTTATATCGGGAGCACGACTGTAGCGCTGTTCCAGTTCGATCTGTGTCTTGCTGATTTTATGAATCGCTCCTGCGCGATTGAGTGGAAGTCTCATTATTCTGGACTGCTCCGCAAGGGACTGCAGAATAGCCTGACGTATCCACCAGACCGCATAGGAAATGAACCGGAAATTCTTCTTTTCATCGAAGCGGTGAGCGGCTCTGACCAGGCCTACGTTTCCCTCATTAATCAGGTCGCACAGGGATAATCCCTGGTTCTGATAGTTACGTGCTACGCTGACCACAAAACGGAGATTTGCTTTAACCAGAGTCTCAAGAGCATTCTGGTCGCCTTTATGAATACGGGCAGCAAGGAGGGCTTCCTTTTCGGAACTCAGTGGTTGAAGCTTTCCTATTTCTTTAAGATAAAGGGCAAGGCTTCCCTCTTCCACAACCGGCATTATTGGCTTATTCACTTTGTTTCTTTCGAAAATGACCTTATAAAATAGGTATCATAGCCCTGTTTTCCAACATAAATCGTAAATACCAGATGACCGAATTTCAGTAATAAGAAATGGAGCCGGAATAATAGACTTATTCTGCCATAAAAACCTCTCATTCTCAAGAAAAAACTGATTTTTCAGAGACAATTTTTTCCTTTTCAGGACGGAATAATTAACTATGAGTCAGAGGGGCTCAGGGCTAAGATCTATAATAGTGGTAATCGTCATCTCTGTAATGACTCCAAACCATATCTACTCAGAGGATCCCATTCTGGATCTCCAAATAATGAGCTTCAATATCCGTTATGGTACTGCCAGAGATGGCAGGAACAGTTGGAAAAACAGACGCGAACTGGTCTGTGACATTTTTCGCTCTCACAAACCGGATATTGCAGGAACACAGGAAGCACTCAGGTTTCAGCTTGATGAGATCAGGGCTGATCTGGGTCACTTCGGAGAGGTCGGAGTAGGGCGGGAAGATGGTAAAGAGTCTGGTGAGTATGCTGCAATTCTATACAATTCCAGGAAGTTTAAGATTTGTGATTCCGGAACATTCTGGTTTTCTGAAAAACCACACAAACCAGGAAGCAAAACCTGGGGCAGCAATCATCCCCGAATCTGCACCTGGGCTTTGTTCAAGGAAAAGAAGACCGGGTTGCGGTTTTATGTATACAATGTTCATCTGGATCACAAATCTCAGAAATCCCGTCAAAAAAGCATAGAAATGCTTCTGGAGCGAATAATGAATCGTAAATACAAATTTCCTGTTCTGGTGACGGGTGATTTTAATGTGAATGAAAAAAATCCGCTGATCCGTTATTTAAAAGGTCAGATCCCGGGTGATGAGGGTCAGGTGTGTCTTTTTCCAATGAGAGACACTTTCCGACATCTTTACCCGAAAGCTTCCGGTGGCACATTTAACCTTTTTCTGGGATATCAGTATGGTCCCAAAATTGATTTCATTTTTGCCGATACAATCACACAAGTAACTTCTGCCCAGATAATCCGTTCCTCGTATAAAGGGCGATACCCATCGGATCATTTTCCTGTAACAGCCAGTGTGAAGATCAGGAATTGATGCTGTTTTTATACTTCACCTGGGGAGTGAACTTTTACCTCAGAGATGAATTTGTGATTTAATAGCTTAAGTCACAGATTCACCTTCGAGGTAATTCGGTGATTTAATGAATTAAGTCGATGATTAATTCCCGGGTGAAGGCCGGAAAATTATAGGATTTACATGCAGCAGGGTGGATTAGATAAATAACAGTAATATTTTTCTGGGACTTTTTGCAGGAAACAAAGGTTCGTTTTTATCGTTACTTTAACTTCAGAGGTCAAACAGCGATTTAGCCTGAAAAATGAGGATCTTGGGAGCTCATACTTTCACCCCAGAGGAGAATTTAGGACATTACTACTCTCACCCAGGGCTTTTTCCGTTTCTTGATATCATCATTAATAACAGAAACATGATTAACAAATGATCCGCAGGTGAGTACTGAAAAAATGACTGTCGAAAAAATCCTTATCACACTTTGATGAGTGGGTAAAATAAATAATGGTAATATTTTTCTGGGATGTTTTGCAGGAAACAGTGTCGTTGCTTCACCTCAGAGGTGAAACTGTGATTTAGCCTGAAAAATGAGGGCCTCGGGAGCTCGTACTTTCACCCCGGAGGAGAATTTTGGACGTTGCTACTCTTGCCCCAGAGCGTTTCCCGTTTCCTGTATTATCATTTATGCAGAAAACATGATTAACAAATTTACCCTCCAGGGTGATCACCGAAAAAGTGACCATCGGAAAAATCCTTATCTCACCTCAAAGGTGACGCATAAACCCTAAGTCCTTAAATCACCCCAGAGGTAACTCAGTGACTCAAGACTAAACCATAACCCCTCCTCTTGATTTATCTTTTCTACCATGCTGATCTCCGTCATTATTCCTGTCCATAACAGAAAAGATCTCCTCCCCAGAGCGATCAACTCAGTTCTCAATCAAACTTTCAAAGACTTTGAACTGATAGTTGTTGATGATGGTTCTACCGATGGGGTGGAAAAACTGGACCTGCTCAGTTCTGGAAAGATCAAGTTCCTGCGTTTGCCTATTAATTCCGGAGTAGCCATTGCCCGGAACTGCGGAGTGGATATTTCTGAGGGTGAATGGGTCGCTTTCCTGGACTCGGATGATGTCTGGATGCCCAGGAAGCTCGAAAAACAGGTAAAATGGATAGAGATGAATCCGGGGATAAGGATTTTGCAGTCGAAGGAAATCTGGATCAGAAATGGAAAAAGGGTGAACCCGCCTGCTACTCATGAAAAATCCGGGGGTGACCTGTTCAGGGAGAGTCTTGAGAGGTGCATGATTACTCCATCCTCGGTTATGATGGAGAGGGCGCTTTTCGAGGAGGTCGGCAGGTTTGATGGGTCTCTTCCGGCCTGTGAGGATTATGATTTGTGGCTGCGGATTACCTGCAGGTATCCTGTAGGCCTGGTAAATGAGTATCTTCTATACAGGTATGGAGGGCACCCGGACCAGCTTTCCTCAAGTATTATGGCTCTGGATAGGTTCAGAGTGCGGAGTCTTTTGCGGCTGCTTTCTCTGGATTGCCTCAACAGCGAGCAGCGGGGACTGGTCCGAACTACACTTGTTAAAAAAGCTGCTATAGTGGCAAATGGTTATCGTAAGAGAGGAAATGTGCAATTATATGAGCGATTCCAGGCTGTCGTGGATAAATACAAAAGGTAATTTCCTGCCTTCAGAAGTGAATTTTTCTTTCGGTGTTCTGGAAAGATCTCAGATCTCTTTTCCGGAGGATCTGTTTGATCATCGATGCTCACGTCTTGAAACCGGGGTTGAACAATTGACTCCGTTGATTGTGTTCGAGAACGGTGAGGGATTTACTATCATCGATGGGTGCAAGCGTTTTCTGACCATGGCAGAGCAGGGCAGGGACAAGTTTGCCTGCTGCATTGCTGCCCCTATAAAAGATCCTGTTTCTGCAGGTCTGCTCAGGATAGCGATGAACTGTGGACAGGCACTTCAGTTCAGGGAAAAACTGCTCTTCTCCATGTGGCTGAAGAAAAATCTGGATGATAAAGAGTATTTAGCAGTGATGGATTCACTTGGGTTGGACAGCCGGGTGCGTTACTGCCTGGAAACGATCTCCTGTGCATCGTCACGTTTGATCGATCTGGTTGATAGAGGACAAGTTGATCTCTCTTCTGCCGCTGAGATAGCCTCTTTGGAGAATTCCGACCAGGAAGTAATACTTGATCTCTTTTCTTTATTGTCCTTTTCCCGGCAGGCTCAGCGTGAGATTCTCCAGTGGCTCCCGGAACTTTCTTTCCGGTTGAGGAAAACGATAAGTGAAATATTGCTGATGGATGAGTTACGTCAGATTCTGGATAGTCATTTGAACGAGCCTCAGAAAATTCAGAAAATCAGAAATGTTATTTTTAATCTGCGTTTTCCCAAGTTTGCCGCAGCAACAAAGGTTTGGGATAGTGTTGCGGCAGGGATTAATCCTGACCCTGCCAGGGTTAGTTTTCAGCCGTCAGAGGCTTTTGAAAAGAATCGTCTGGAGATTAAGCTTACTCTAACTGATGCAAGAGAGGCTTGTTCGATTTTTAAAAAGCTCTGTTCTGTTCCTGAAGAATCATGGGAGCGGCTTATCAATCCGGCTTTATTGTGGAGTGTTGGACCTGAATCGGGTACAGGATGAGGCTGAGAGTTGAATCTGGTACGGTCAGAAATCATTTTATTGGTTCTGCGCCAATGCAGGAAGATTTCCTGAAAGCAGGAGTGCTTTAAATTGAAAAAGATCTTCGAATATCTTTCTGAGCATGGTACTGTGCTGATGATGGCTGGGTTTGGTCTGGCTGTGGTGGGGGTATTTGTATACTGGAGGACCAGGTTTTATGGGAATTATATTCCCCAGGTTGCCTTCGGTGTAACGATTGCGGGGTTTGTGATATATGTGACAGGCAGGATATTTGTCGCAATCCGCAGAACCCCCCCCAGGAAGAATTCTATAACTGAATAAAGGATTATTGTGAAAGTTCAGGATCTTCTTCAGAAAAACGCCATACTTATTGATTTGAAAGATACTGATAAAAGTATGGTGCTCTCATCGATGGCTCACTTTCTGGCCTCTCTCAATAACCTTCCTGATGGAGATCTCATTGCTCAGAAAATTCTCGAAAGAGAATCGGATATGTCAACCGGGATCGGCTACGGAATCGCCATCCCTCATTCTCGCTTGACAAATATAGATCGTCTCTACATGGTTGCGGCACGTTCAAAGGAAGGGATAGAATTCGACGCTATCGATGAACAGCCGGTTCATCTGATCTTCCTGATGATCTCTCCTACAAGCACCTCAACAGAACATACTCAGATACTTTCCTCTCTCTCCAGAATAATGTCATACGAGGATGTCCGGGAGAAACTTCTGGAAGCGGAAGAACCGGGACAGTTTATCGATGTGATAATCAAGAGTGAGAATAAATACGTAGAGTGATAAATTAAGCCGCACTTGCCTCAGTTATTCCGGATTATAATCTGGTTCTAATAGTGAAGGTATGGACTGAATCAGATTTCTCCATGGCTCACGGCATTCATAAGGTACTGAGAATTCAATGTTCCCGATTTTCCACTTAAATCAGTGGTAGTGGATATTTTTTTGAATTCTTTTATGGTAACCATCTTAACCATGTACTCATCCATTGCATTGCCCGCATTTACACCTTCTATAATATCAATATTTCCCAGGTCAATTGTCTCGTCTCCGGCTTTGAAATGAATAGCATATTTTTTTGATTCATGATCATAAAAGCGACAAAACGGAAAATCAACACGAACTCATTCCTGATATTTCTGTATACCTTCAGTGTTTTGGCATTGAAGCTGGCCCATGTATTAAGTCGTACCATCGGCGTCCTTTGAGCGCCCTCTTGAATTAATTCTTTTTCTTCTTTTAATACTATCATTTCAAGAGTTCTGTTATTGGGAATATTGCACTCGTAACTGTATTCTCCATGTAAGAGATTGGTTTGACAGTAACACATGAAAAAAAAGTCAGGACAAGTGATAAGAGATATTGGATTTTGATGGATTTCATTTTTAATGAATTGTTAGGAATTGGCGGAGTGGTATTTGTAAAGGAAAATATAGCTTAAAAATTGGAAAAACACAAAGGTTGTGTTTCACTTTTCACTTTCCTGGTAATCACATCATACGGGCACGTACCCTGGTGGAAGTAAAGTCAGCTAACTACAGTATTCTATTTCAGTAGTTCACAAGCAAATGCTACGTGTGATGCAATCCCGGTTTTTATCGCGGTCTCATCGGGAGCAAATCCTGAGGAGTGAATACTGCAGCCATTGAACTTTCTGCCGACGGGTTTAACACCAAGGTGAATGTAGAGACCTGGAGTTTTCTGTTGATAGTATGAGAAATCTTCTGCATACATCGTGGGGTTTTCCCTTTGAACCAGGGCTGAGCTGCCGAAAAGAGAGGAGAAGGAATTCCTGAAACGGGTTGTTATTTCCGGGTCGTTAAAGCTTGGTGGATAAGATTCCTGGAAACTGACTTCTGCTGTAGTTCTGTACGATGATGCTATCTGGCGGCACATCTCTTTAATGCGCTTCACAAAGTAATGAAGACACTCTTTTGAATGGCTCCTGAGAGTTCCCTGGAACAGTGCCTGATCAGGGATTATGTTTCTGAGGGTTCCGGCATGAATAGTTCCGATGCTCAGTATCGCTGGGGTAAAAGTGCTTGTTTCACGGCTGACAAGTGTCTGGAGTGCGGTTACCATCGATGCTGCACAGACAATCGGATCGACAGATTTCTCCGGGGTTGCCCCATGTGCACCCTTTCCTTTGACTTTTACATCAAAGTTAACTATCCCGGCGTAATCTGCACCCTCTTTCAATCCTATCTCACCGCTGAAATGATCAGTGCTCACGTGCAATCCGAATACTGCGTTTGTGTTGCCGGGAAAAGCACCTGACTTAATCAGACCGATAGCTCCACCTGGCTCAACCTCCTCAGAGGGCTGGAAAATAAGTAAAACCGTACCGTTAAAACTGTCTTTTATCCTGTTAAGAACGCTGGCGGCACCGAGCAGTGTTGCTGTGTGCATGTCATGACCGCAGGCATGCATCACGCCAGCTTTGCATGATGAGAATTTAAGACCGGTTTCTTCGGTTATTGGGAGAGCGTCCATGTCTGCTCTGAGTGCTACTGTTTTCCCCCGGCCATTGCGGATCACAGATGTCACTGCTGTTTTATTGAGGTGATAGTCGGGTTTGAGCCCGATTTCACGGAGGTATTTATAAACAAGTTTGGCAGTTTCATACTCCTGTCCGGACAGTTCAGGATTCTGATGTATGATTCTGCGGAGACGGACTGCTTCTGGATAGATCTGTTCTATAAGGTCGTTGATCTTGACAGATAAAGGATCGGGAGAAATTTTCATGTGCGAAGCAGCCTTTCACGTTTTTTAAAGAAGCGGACAAGCGGCTCTACGTATTCTGTTTCCGTAGATACTTTGATTTCATCGATACCGGTTGTTCTGAAAAGTGAACTGATTTCCTCTGTCTTTTTCTGCATCTCTCTGTTGTAAAACTCACGGAATTTTCTGCTTCCCGAATCTACCAGTATGGTATTTCCGCTCTCTGCATCCTCAAGTTCGATCAGGCCGACATCGGGAAAGATATTTTCTCTGGGATCGGTAATCTTTACCGCGATAAGATCGTGTTTCCTTGCCGCGATTCTTACAGCAGCATCGAAAGGCGGTGAGAAGAAATCGGATACCAGGAATACAACAGCACGTTTTGTCTGAACCCTGTTGAGAAACTTTACTGCCTCACTGATATTGGTTCCCCTTTGAGATGGCTTGAAATACAAAAGCTGTCTGATCACATGGAGAACGTGGTTTTTACCTTTCTTGGGGGGGATGAAAAGCTCTACACCGGAAGTGAAAATAATCAGCCCCACCCTGTCATTGTTTTTGATAGCGGAGAAGGCAAGGAGAGCACAGAGTTCGACCGCTGTTTCTCCTTTGAACTTGTTTACAGTTCCAAAGCTTCCCGATGCTGATGCATCTACCATCAGCATCACTGTAAGCTCCCGCTCCTCAACATGTTTTTTAACGTAGGGCTCACCCATCCGGGCTGTGACATTCCAGTCAATATTCCTGATATCATCACCCTCTGTATAGCACCTTACCTCCGAGAATTCCATTCCTTTGCCCTTAAAGGCACTGTGGTATTCTCCCGAAAGAATGGAATCAACGACTCTCTTGGTTTTGATCTCGATTCGACGGATCTTCTGTAAAACTTCTTTGGGTATCATAGTTTTCTCGTATCGAGGTCTTTAAGCATCGCACTAAGATCCTCAAGACGGCGTTTGCCTGCTTTGATTTTGATCAGCAGTGAAAACAACAGGGTAATATTGACGAGTGTAAATAATGCTATTGCTGTATTCCACTTTGAAAATCGAAGAGCCATAGCCTTGTTTTTTGCTCTTTTTTCTTCTTTGTTAAGGAGGTCTTTATGCAGTTTCCTGATGGTCGAAACAGTTTCTCTGTTGGGAGTTCCGGTAATCTCAAGATTGTTTGCTTTCTGGAACTTTTTACAGGAGACAGTAAAATCATTGTCTGTGTATCCTAAAGAAGCCAGCAGAGTCGTAATTTCCGCTCTCATTACCCTGCGCTGTTCGCGGGCGATTTCCCGGAGCTCTTCACCATTGGAAAATGATGTTCCGAATGGGAACTGCTCAATAAGACGGGTGTAGATCTGTGCAGCTTTCTCATAATCATCATTACTTTGATAGTAAAGCGCCGTCTCAAGCAGTGCATCATCAGCAACATCGCTTTCTGAGTATTTTTCGACTATCTGCTCCATGATTGAAAGCATCTGTCTGGAATCTCCAAGCTGCCGCAGTGTCTTCCCTTTCCAGAGCAGGTAATGAGGTTTTCGGGCAACAGAGTCTGCGTAAGAGAAATTCTTCAGTGCGTTTTTGTAATCGCGATTCTTGAAGTATTCCAGCCCGGAGCGGAAATAAAGCTCAGGCGGATCTTTTTTGCGGTTCAAATGGAGATCATTCGAGTCTCTCTTCTGTTTTGGAACAGCCTTTTGTTCAGAAGAGGGGCTCTGTTTCTCTGTAGTGATCCTCTTCGGTTCATCTTCAAAGACAATACCTCTTTCCGGATCATAAATAAGCTGCCTTTGCGCATAAAGATCCGCGCTCAAGGATGCAATAAGAGAGATGAAGAGTAGTCGTCTTACAAAAAACATGATCTCAGCCTACGGCACTTCCACGCTGTCAAAAATCTTCTGAAGGATATCCTCTGAGGTGATATTCTCTGCTTCAGCTTCATAGGTTGTGATTACTCTGTGACGCATAATATCCATGCCGACAGATTTTACATCTTCGGGTGTCACATAACCGCGTCCGCGAATAAAAGCATGAGCACGGGCGGCCCGTGTGAGAAAAAGGGTAGCACGCGGCGATGCTCCGTAAGAGATCAGTCCTTTGAGATCATTGAGTCCCGCGTTCTGTGGTTCGCGGGTAGCAAAAACTATGTTGATGATGTAATCTTCGACTTTGGGATCCATGTAGATCTCATTTACCGCTTCCCGTGCCGATAGAATCTTGTCAACTGTAATTACCTTTGAAACTGACGGGACCTCTCCCTTTGCCATCCGGCCAAGAATCTGTTTCTCCTCCTCGCGGGTCGGGTAAACGATCTTGAGCTTCAGCATAAATCTGTCAACCTGGGCCTCAGGAAGAGGGTAAGTCCCTTCCTGCTCGATCGGGTTCTGGGTTGCCAGCACAAGGAAAGGCTCCTCAAGCGGATAAGTCTTGTCTCCGATTGTCACCTGCCGCTCCTGCATCGCTTCGAGCAGCGCACTCTGCACTTTGGCCGGAGCACGGTTTATCTCATCAGCCAGTATGATATTTGAAAACAGAGGGCCTTTTTTGGGGACAAACTCTCCTGTCTTCTGATTGTAAATCATAGTACCCACCAGGTCCGCCGGAAGAAGATCGGGGGTGAACTGGATTCTCTGGAAATTGGTGTCGATAATTTTGGCTAAAGTGGAGATCGCAAGAGTTTTTGCCAGCCCCGGCACACCTTCCAGAAGAATATGTCCTCTTGTAAGCAGGCCTATCAATAGTCTGTCAACCATCTTTGACTGACCGACAATTACTTTCCCGATTTCACTTTTAAGAAGTGAGATAAAAGTACTCTCTTCTTTGATTCTTTCATTTATCTGAGCTATGTCTGCTGCCACTGCTCCTCCCCGTTACAAAAGA
The DNA here is from genome assembly GCA_012523595.1 of Fibrobacter sp. Taxonomy (NCBI): domain Bacteria; kingdom Pseudomonadati; phylum Fibrobacterota; class Fibrobacteria; order Fibrobacterales; family Fibrobacteraceae; genus Fibrobacter; species Fibrobacter sp. The sequence goes on along the minus strand of JAAYIG010000198.1, from coordinate 6,647 downwards.
AAAGTAGTGTATCTTTGAATGTTATATGATATTATTTTTATAATCGGATCAGGCACACTCCCTGTTTGGGAGAATAAAAAATATACCATTTTACCTGTGATTTTTCAAAACTGGATTGTAACATTGTTGATCAGAATTATTGAATTCATACTCATTTTTATGATCGTCATAAGTATCGCCCTGCTGATCTTTAACCCCGGAAACAAAAAGGTTAAGTCTGGATATCCGGAAGATCAGAAACGATTTGATCCTGCAGACTATGATATTAGCGATGGGGAGTACGAGGAAATCCGGTAATTTCATGAAAGGGGAACATTGTGGAACTCTCTGTTACTCAAATCGGAAAGTTCAAAGTAATAAAACCCTCCGGCAGAATCGACTGGGAGAGTGCCAGGCTGCTCGATAAAGAGGTGCAGCAGATAATTTCCGAGGGAGTGTGCCATATTGTATTTAACCTCGATGAGGTTACGTTTATCTGCAGCGGAGGAATAGGTGCACTGGTTTACAACCTGAACAAGGTACGCAAAATGGGTGGTGCCATCTACATCATCTCCTCCAGTGAATATATCAACTACATATTCGAAACCCTCAAATTTGACATAGTATTTGAGGGCTTCCTTTACAACTCCTATGACAGCTTCGCTCGTGAGGTTCTGGAAAGAGAGGCTGTAGGATGATAGAGTAGAGAACCTGAATTTACTCTTTAACCGGGATCACTCTGGTTGACAGAGATGATACTTGTCCGTAAGGCTCATGTGACCTCTTCATCCTCAGTCATTGCTTCCATCTGTTCCAGAAAATGTTCCCGCTCATTGTAATCCAGGCTTTCAAGAAACATGTGATGCTTATTTGCGGTATGATCAAACATTTTCCGTCCCACCTCTTCATACCTGTCCCCAAAGGCGACATAATTACATGTGCGCTCTCCAAGATCTCTGCAACGTAATGCTTTCATAATAAATCCCTCCCTATCTATTATTTCGATTACCTCCCGATGAAATGTATTTGCAAATGGCAAAAATTCACCGTGGTTTTTAAGCTTGTACAGCCGTAATATGTATGAGGAGTGTCAGGCCATTAGATAAAGGCAGGAAATCAGAATTTGTCTGGAATGGGGGATAATATGGAACTTAGCGGCAGTCAGAGAAAAAGAACTGCTTTCATCTCTCTGGAACTGCTGGAAAGCCCGCAGTTTGAGGCCAGACCGGTAGAAAAGGGCAGGAAAAGTGTTCCGGAAGCAGAACTGATGCATGTGGTTCCACCGGAAAAAGAAAGAGAAAAAAGTCCTGATGAAAAATCAAAAAGCAGGTGATCCGGATGATGGACTGGGGTCTAAATTGGTTCAGAGTATGAAAGGGGTCGTGTACTGCGGCCCCTAAAGGTCAATCAAATTTGATGCCGGTCTTGGATGGTAATTATCGTTAAACTCACAAATTTATCTCTGGAGTGAATTAATGAAGCGATTTAATTGCCAAATCTCAACCAAGTTGCCTTTTTTCAGAAACAAAGCAAAAAGGCCCTAAGTAAATGTAAATTCCCCATCCGGAAATTACATCGCTTTGAGCCTTTCAGCTTCAAGATCTGTCATCTGTTAACATGAAATATTTATCGTAGAGCCGCTCGATAGTCATCGTCTCCAGATCAATTATAAGGCTGATTATTTCATCTTTTTCTATGACGGTATCCCTGTCGGGGCGGTCGTCGAGCGTAACAAATGGTTCCACTCTTTGATGCATCATAATTTACCCCCTGGTGCAGGATTTTCCAGTCTCTTTCTCTCAACCCTTTATTAAATATTTCGGCCTTTAATAAGAGAAACTTTAAATCTGACACTATAGCATCTATTAATTACTTCGAAACGATTCCTCAATTATTGCCTCCCCCGGTATTTGCACATAAAAACAATAGTATCTATTTTAATTATACACTGGGTTTTTTATCTCAAAACAGACATTTAGTTTACCTTATCCTTTTCAGGAGAGATGCAGGTTATGAGCAGGTTTTTTCCCCTCTTTTTAATAATGATGGCTCAACTCTTTGCACAGGATCAACTCTCACTCCTTTTGGGTGATATCCAGAGTGGTCCCACTGTCTATTACTCCCCTGAAGCCTACTCGTATTTTACCCGCAAGGGACAGGTTATTCCGCCTCAGACTTCCAAAGAAAATGCGACACGATGCTACCTGGCTGCCATCAAACTTGGAAACATGGGAAGTGGCGCCATGATAGCCGTTCCGGCTCTGATTCAGAATTTTCCCAGGGCCATACACGTTTCAGAAATCATGAATGCACAATATTCCGGTGAGGGGAATTTTGAGGACTGGGTGCAGACCTATGTCATGAGTGAAAAAAATAAGTTTCTCCTTTCATCTCCATTTCTCGATTACAACTCGATCTCCATCTGTGAACAGTACATCGAGACTGTACATGAAGTACAATTCCCTTACTCAACTCCTTCTCCGAGCCGTGTGCCTGCCGGTACGGTAGTGAACATCCATGTTACTTTTACATTCCAGGTAGCATCCTGTGCTCTGGAGAGAATCACCGGAATTTCGCTTGGAAATGATCAGAGCGCCTGGAGTAACTGGTGGGAGCAGGGTGGAAAAGCCGCTCTGCCGTCTTCTACAGAGGAGGTTAAAGCAGTCGTAACATCACCAGCCCTCTCATCAGGGCAGTCCTTTTCCGAAATTGTCGTGAAGGGGAAATACAGGATGAGCCTTACGACCGGTGATGAACTGGTTGGGATAGTGGAATCAAAGGATGACACATCGCTTATTTTCGAAACCGTAGATGGAAAACCATATGCATTCCGCCACTCACTTATCCAGAGGTTTGAGCTTCTTGAACTACCTAAAAGTAAAAAAGTGAAACAGGCAAATGAGCCCATTACAAAGCCACAGGAGATTTCCTATGAGGCTTTGCAAAAGAGGGCATCGATAGGTGCGTTGATTGAGGTACAGATAAAGAACGGATCTGTTTTCAAGGGAAAACTGCAATCGATTACTGCCGATATGATTCAGATCGACATTGATGGTTCAAGGATCCCGGTTACCAGAGATGCAATCACCCGTATTACCCTGCTTCCGGAGCAGGCAAAGGCAACGGAGCAGAAGAAAAAAATGGAGCCGCCCTTTGATACTATTCTGGTTAAGAATGCAAAAACCGATGATTGGGGTAATCCCAGTCCTAATATTGTACACTATGGGAAAATCAGGAAAGAGGATGCATTGTCGGTCACAATTGAACTTGTGGATGGCAAGCAGGAGAAGGTTGCACGATCAGAAATATTGAGAATCACCAGACACTCTTCAACAGGTTTTGATGAACCGATAAAGAGATATGCTAAACCTCTATTTTGTCCAGATGATATGTTTCTGGTGGACATGCCTCCGGGAAAGCAGGGCAGGCCTTATTTCAAGGTGTGTGTTGACAGGTATGAATATCCGAATGTCAAGGGTACTAAACCGACGGGAAATATCTCCTATAAGCAGGCAAAAAATTACTGTGAGCAGAAAGGCAAACGACTTTGTACTGCTCAGGAATGGCAATGGGCCTGCAGTGGTATCGAAGGTTATACCTATCCCTATGGATGGAATGTCGAGGAGCAGAAGTGTAATTCCGACACCAGAACTGTCGAGCCGTCCGGATCACGTCATAACTGCGTTAGTAAATTCGGCGGTTATGACATGACAGGAAATATCTTCGAATGGGTAACCGGTGACAATGCGCAGCCGATGCTTATGGGCGGGCCTTACTCCAAATGCCAGACCGTCTCTCCTGGTGTTGGCGGATCGGCAAAGCCCCAGACTGGTCTGAGGTGTTGTAAAAGCAACTGATCATTCATCCATAACATCGGCCATCACACTTGCCAGTTCATCTGCTACTCTGCTGAGAATTAAGTCAGAGTAGTAGTAGCCATCGGATATTCTGGCCTTGAGATTTTTCAGATAGGATTCCTGTTCGGCCTCTTCCATCCATAGGAATTGGCCTTTACGGATGTTGAGTGAATCGCTTTGTTTGTTCATTTTGCACCCATCCCTGGATTGTGTATACTTCCCTGCAAATCAAACCACATTTTAAATATCGACATGAGGAAAAAAAATCTTTAGAACATTGTGCCTGCCGGCTCAATTGATATGGGATTCTTCTATTTATTCCTATAGAGTACAATTTCACCCCACGTTATTCTGTGAAAGCAGGAATCCAGTTCAGGCAAATGACAGTGAGAGACAATTATCAGATTATGGGGAGCACTCGGCAGCGTTCAGTGAGCACTAAAAACTTCCTTTGAAGGTGGCGAATCATTATGCATTAAAGAGGCTGCAGGGGTAGCGGTGTGCCTGCTGCAGGGATGATGCAAAATTGAATTGATTCGCAGCAGGATGGATAAAGCAGGAAACGGTGTAACTTTTCTGGGTTGTTTTGCAGGAAACGATATCCGTTTTGTTTCTGGGTCATTATTTCATCTCAGAGGTGAAATATTGAATTAACTGATAGAAAGGAGGCCTCGATTAGTTCATAAATTCACACCGGAGATGAATTAAGGACATTACAGCTCTCATCCCAGGATACTTTCAGTTTCCTGATATATTCATTAAAAACTAAAAAAACTGATTAATAATGGATCAGACTGTGACTAAAGCTGTTTCCTGAATCTGAATCGTTTGCCATTTGTGGTGAAGCTTTATTTATGCTGGGCTTCTGCTTTCGAGGTGGTTCATGATCTACTCATGCTATAGTGGAAGGATTATTGATACAGCCTCCGGCGCGATACTGATGAAAAAACAATCATTTTTTCCGAATGCGAGAGAAATCCATGTGGAGTATCATCACATGGATTCCTCCGGAATATTATAAAAGCATACCCAAAGATATAACATTGTGAAAATTAACAAAGTGGATTTTTATATCGTCACCCTGTTTTTTATAGATATCGGTTAAAGTTCTTGAAATACTGCTTTTTAATCCGATTTTGTATTTGTCTTTTATTACATAACCTAGTCCTATACCTCCAACAAAGCTCAATTATCGGAAAAATCAGATTTTTCATTTATATAAAACTCACCACAGAGACCAGATCTGCCTTCCAAAAGAAAATTGCTTAGTTTGAAAGAGAGAATTGGAGATATTTCCAATGAACCATAATTGAATTCTTCTTCAAATGTGACTACACCATCAGGTACAGGATCAAAAGTCTCAATAGTTTGTTGAATTTGTATAGAAGTAGCTTTCTTGGAAAACTGCAGTCCGGAGTGTAATCCCAGAATACCGATCAAATCCTTTTTGAAGGTTATTTCGATCGGGCTGGGAATGTTATACTTCTGATATTTTGCTCTATTATCGTCAAATGATTTGTAAGCTGAAGTATTAATGCCGAAGCCAATTCCAATCTCATCTGCAGAGATATTCATTGTAAAGCAAGTCATCGCTATAGCAATAATACCGGATATACTCCGTTTTTTCATGGTATTTTCCTTCTTTGCTGGAACTGTTTTGTAAAGTATAAGGGTGTTTTTCGGGTAAAGATCTGATTGTAAATTAGTTCATTCCATACTATATGTCAAAGAATAGATCAGACATCTGCAGCAAAATAATACATGACCTTTTTTTAGAAACCCGACCTTATCGAATAAGAATCGTGCCATATTTACTGTCTTGCTTAAAAATAATAAGACTGTTCACCATGCTGTTATATCCGGGCAAACGTTTACCGCTGATATCAAATAGTGAAGAATGGCTGTTGTTAATTCCGTCCTGATTTAACACGGCATGTCTATTATGAAATGCAATGATTTTATTAGTGCTTACAGGTGTCATAAACCTGCCGTTTCCAAGTGAATCTACTGACCACGAAATCTCCATTGAATCCAATATGTCATCATAAGTCGGAGGTTGGGGATAACTGTTCATAAACATGCGGGAAATCCGCAGCTTCATTTTATTCTTTACTGTAGAAACATAGATTATGATATTATGATTATCGATTGGGGTTTCCTCAGTATGTGCTGGAAAATTAATCGTAGAATGCGTTACAAGAAAATATCTGCCTTTTCTTACAGTGCCTTCCCCGGTACTTTCATCAGTATCGATGATATTGTCAAGCGGAACCAGTGAATCAGGGAAAATGGTGGCATTAATCCATGATGTATCAGTGCTTATATACATACTGTCTTGATAGTCGTTTGGATTCATTGAAAAAACAGATCCATAATCTGCAGATTGAACATATTTGTATCCGGCATTCTCAAAGCCATCAAAAGCAATACCGATCATTCTTTCTTTTGATTCGGCAGTTCCAGTCATTTTATAAGGGAAATCTACTCTTAACCCATTAGAGAAATTTTTTGTATTAAATTGATACCTTCTGACAATTATTCCCCCGCTGGAATATGGAACATCCACATTTACTGGTTCTGAAAAGCAGGAGGAAAAAGTAAGGAGAAAAAGAAATTTGCTGATGGGGTTTATCATTTCTACCTCTAATAAAGATCATAACAGGAATTTACACTGTTGTAATGTTTTAATAAACAGGTACGAAAATGTCGGCGGGCACTTTAAAACAGGCCACATATGGGCACTTCAAAACCAGCCACTTTATGAAAATAATCTGGGTTTACTCCTCCTTTCTTGATTTATTATTTAAACGG
>JAAYIG010000197.1 GCA_012523595.1 Fibrobacter sp. | reverse complement strand
GGGTATGGAAACTCCAGCGAAACCTGGTTCTGGAGCTTGCGAAAATGTATGGTAATGATTTATCCACCACCAGAAACCAGTTGTTAGGTTGCCTTCTCCGCCATTCCACTGCCCAGATCGTAAAGGAGCTGTTCTGTAACAACAGCAAGCCGAAATTTTCACGCATATTCCTTAAGCGCGGCACAGAACATGTTCTCAAAGGAGTTGGGCCTGGAGTGATTAAACAGGGTGGTTTTTTTCAACGCTCTATCCCTTTGCTTGGTTCTGTGCTGGCAGGAGTATATGCTTACATTGATACTCAAAAGGTTGGCCGTGCTGCTCTCAGGCAGATACGCGGCCGCTGAAACCAAACTGCAGGCGTTATTCAGGTTTTTCAACGCGGATCCACTTACCGGGAATTCTTCCCCTGATCTGTGGATTATGCATCGCTTCCACTGATATGGCAGGCAGGTAAAACTCTCCGATGTAACTTGCCTTTAACAGCACCCGGAATGCTTTCTTCTCATCTTTTTTCAGATCAAAACAGGTATACACATGATTGTCATCGATCTTTCTGAATTCATACCTGTTAGAATCATCAGGATCTGGCTGTGTTTTGTGAATTTCCCATCCTGAGCAGACAGGCTGATTCAGCACAATCCTGTGATAATCGCTGCTGCCGGTGTTTTTCACTGAAATAACTGCTTCCAGGTTCTGCCCCTGGCTGAGCCTCTCGATGTTCAGTGGATTGCCGGCCAGGTCTTCATAATCCGCCTGCAGTAACAAGCCATTCGATTCAGAGTTTTCATTCCAGACCTGTGGAGTGCCTTCCAGGATCAATCGAGGGTAGATGGGAGTTTGACCGCTGTTTTCCAACCGCAAAGTCAGCAGTGACTCATCTGATATTTCCAGAGGTATGCGGAGGATCGGTTTGGATGTTAAGCAACTTTTTTCGGACTTTCCACTGCATGAATAGATGAAACTCATTTCAGCGGTTCCGCTGGATACTCCGGCATGTCTGGCAAGAGATGAGATCGCCCAGGCAACAGCCTGGGGGCTGAGCTGCTTTTTATCATCACTCAATTCAATTGAGATCTCCCGCACCAGATTCCAGCTTTTTTCCAATTGATGCAAAATCAGTAACGATTCCAGAATCAATGCTTTATCACGCAGATCCGTGCCATAGGTGAATATCTGTTCTGAATATGGAGAAATTGTCAAAGATGCATTTCTGGCCAATTCACTAGCGATTTCAGGAAGTCCTGCGAGATGGTAAGCAGCAGCAATACACCATGTTTCTGTTGTCCCCAAGCCTTTCAACCCGCGGATCCTATCCATCGAAACCAGATCCGGGTTTCCTGAGAGGGCAAGTGTGAAGAGCCTGTACGATTGGATCAGTTCAGATCTCTGTTGTCCGGCAACCCAGGAGCGGCTCATCTTCTTTTGATACTCTTTCCATCGTTCGAATAAATTTTGAGGCAGTTTATACCCGATGGTTCTTGCCTCAGCCAGAAAATGTCCAGCAAAGCTGGAGAACCACTCATCTTCAGAAGTATCCTCAGCCCAGAATCCAAAGCCTCCAGTGCTGGTCTGGAAAGCACTCAGTTTTTCAATAGTCGTTATTATATGTTTCTTGTTCTCAGCAATGGATTCAGGGGATAGATGAAGCAGATTGCTGATTTTAAGCAGAGGAAAAGCTGTGGACAAGTGCTGCTCCAGGCTTCCTGGTTTTAAATTAACCAGTTGGTCCAGCCTTCTGCTTATTTTGAGATAAGGCACTCTGGAGACCTCAAGCTCTGCTCTGTTGGTTTTGGTTCTGCCAGGCAAAGGCATGCTGATTTCCAGAGTGTTTTCCGGTAACAGTGTGGTGTCCACTGTTTCAGTTATCAGTTCGAGTTTTCTTATTTTGATCTTATGCTTTTCTTCTGATCTGTCCTTTACTGCAGAGGTTTTTATTGCTATCGAAGCTATTCCGGCTTCTGCTGCTTCCAGTTCAAACGGGATGATCTCGATGCCAGTTTTTCTGAAATAGGCATGTTTGGTACTGCTTCCTCTGAGCAACACCGGTTTGTCGGCAGTGACATCAACAGATACTTTTCTGATTCCCGGGTCTGAGGAAAGGATGGAAACCGGGAGGAAGTACTTTTCTCCTGTGGAAAGTATTCCGGGCAGAATAGAATTCGTAATTACAGGTTTTGTTACTGTTATTGTCTTTTCTGCTCTTCCAAAGACACCCTGGTTTGCTGCTGTAAGAATCAATCTGATCGTACCGGAATATCTGGGAATATCGAGTTCATGAATGTTGATCTTGTTTTTCTGAAGCTCAAATGGCCCCAGAAATTTCACTAATGGTGGAAAGAGGCCTGCTTGCAGAGCTCTTCTGATTATATTGCTGTCATTTCCCAGTACAGTATCACATAATTGTTTCCAGGGATCGGGAGTTAAAAAACGGGCTGGGTAGAGTAGTTTCTCATCGACCAGTGCAAGAGTGTATGTCATACTCTTTTTATCTTTTTCTCTGATTTTTATTTGCACCTTTTTTTCCGGGAGAAGAACCTGCGGAGATTCAATCACCGGATTCAGTTTAAGGCCGGAATCTGCAGTAAATATGTTTGTGTCCGGTTTAATCCCCATTTCTTCCATGATAGAGTCTGATCTTTCTGATGTATTCATGCGGTTGATAAAAGGGGTTGTTTTAAAGGACAGATTTTTCTGGAAAGTAAAATCTCCGGTTTTAACACTGGCAATCCAGGTTCCTTCCTGAAAAGAGGGGAGGGTTGCTATTTTAAAGCAGAAGAAACCGTTAAGGCCATGTTGTACTCTAAAGGATTTTACAAGCTTTTTCTGAGGATCATACAAGTCGAGAGAAACCGGAGATTGTTCCGGAAGACGTCTGAAGGGGTCGTAAGAGGCAAATGTGAGAAAGATGCTGTCTCCCGGACAGTACAACCCCCGATCACTGTAAATGAATCCTTTTGGACTGTGAGGATCCGCTTCCTGAGACATTGAGACATTAGAGTTTGTGAGATCTATTGTCTCATTGATCAAAGAATCGGAAGATGTGTCAAAGGAAACGGGTTCGGTTACAGCGGAATCGTTTGATTTTGTAATGTTTGCCGGTGTCCCGGAATCCCGGGCTCTCTTTTCCTGGCATCCTGAAAAAAGCAGAAGAAACAGACAGAGCAACAGAGAGAGAGAAGATCTGGGAATCACAGTTTCCCTCCTGTTAGATTGTTTCGGGGATCAGATGTGGAGAAAGTATGCAGCGAAAGTTAATGATAATATAATTGCTACAGATGGCAGTAGGTATTGAAATGCGCTGTTATTTTCAGAGTGATTTAAAGTCGGACCGACATCTGTAATTCTTTTGCTGACTCAACAGTTTCCTCAGAGTTGAGATAACCACTTAATCGGTTAAGTGTTTAGTTCATCTCCGGGGTGAATCAATGATTTAAACTGTTAAGTTGATGATTCTTATCAGAATTAATCTGTTCAGACAACGCATTCGAATTAGAACCTCCTATTCCATTTTTACTGATTCTGAACACATTTGGTGCTGACTCCGGGTCCTCCGGTAGCTGCATCGAAACAGTTAAACAGGGTTTATCTATTATAATATGGATATTTCTATTAAGTTCTTTTTTACATATGCCGATACTAATAAAAGAACCGGAAGATTTTTTCTTTAAGGAGCTTTTATGGGAATCTCAATCAACGGACCATCTGGCATAGATACCCAGTATATTATTGATTCTCTGGTCAGCATCGAGCGAGAGAAAGTCACCAAAGTTGAAAAGGAAAAGTCTGCTTATCAGGTAAAGATAAATGCTTATTCAAAGCTCAAATCCTATCTGACAGAACTGCGCTCCAAGGCAACAGCTCTTGGAAAGATCAGTTCTTTTGATCTCTTTACTACTACCAGTACTAATGAAAAAGCGGTTACGCTCAAAGGTGGAACAGGGTCTGTCGATTCACAGCACGATATAAAAGTATTTCAGCTTGCCACAAATGAGAAGATGATCAGTGCCGATAACCGGATTTCTGATCAGAATGCATCACTCTCCAGTCTGGGGATTGGTGTAGGAACCATTAGCATCGACGGAGTTGAGATCACTGTTACAGACACAGACACGATTCAGGATCTCAGAATGAAGATCAACAGTGCTGTGGATGGATCGGGTAAAAAGCTTGATGTGACTGCATCTGTGCTCAAAATTTCCGATACCAACTATCGTCTTGTACTGACATCGAAGAATTCTGGCAGTGAAGGAATTGAATACAAGGATATTTCCGGCAGCACACTGCAGGATCTTGGTATCATATTGACAGCAGACGGAGACAAGGGAAACTCACAACAGGTTTTGACTTCAGCCGGAGATGCACTTTCCGCTTTTAACGGACTCGGGGTCGGAGAATCAGTACAGTTTACGGGTAAAGACCGGGAAGGCAGAGAAGTAACCGGTATTTTTGTGAAAACTGCTTCCAGCACTGCAGATGATTTCCTGAAAGAGATAGTTGCAGCCTACCATGGCATGGTTAACGCATCTTTCGATGAGTCCGGGAATCTGGTAATTGAGGATAAGGTGACTGGAAAGTCAGCTCTGAGTATGAGTTCACTTACCATCGGTTCGACTTCTTTGACAATGGAGACAACCACTATCGGTGTTGATGGTGTCGGAGTACTTTCTGCAGGCAGGGATGCTTATTTCAGTGTAGATAATATAAACATGAGTTCTTCGACCAATTCCGCGAGCGGGTTTGTTACCGGAGCAACTTTTGAGTTTCATGCTGTTTCATTGGAAAATGTCACAGTATCCATGACCAGGGATCTGGACGGGATCAAGAAAAAATTCCAGGAACTGATTGACGCTTTCAATGCCATTGTTCGTTTCTCGAAAGAGAGCACAAAACTGGCCGATCCCAAAGATGAGAAAAGCAAAGGTGGTGATCTGGCCGGTGACACAACAATCAAGTCGATAGTAAGTCAGATCAGATCCTATTTTCAGCAGAGTTTTAATCTGCTTGGGGGTACCTATACTAACTTTTCCATGGTGGGACTTAAGACCGATACTACTTCGGGTGAGTATGTACTGGACGAGGAGGCCTTCAAGAAGGCTCTTGAGACAAACCTTGACGAAGTGATAAGGCTTTTTTCTACCACTGGTGTCTCTGAGAACACCGGTGTCACATTGGGTCGCAGTACTAAGGATACTACCAGCGGCAAGTATGTAATTGAAGAAGTGGATGATATGCACTTGCGTATTCGGTTGGAAGGCAGCAGCGAGTGGTTTATCTCCGATGCAAGGGAAGGTGATATAATTACCTTTTCTGACGGACCGGTGAAAGGTCTCTCTCTTACAGCGCCTTCAGGGACACTGAGCACATCAACAGTATTTACTTTTCAAAAAGGGCTATCCGAATTACTGGAGCTTGAGATCAACAAGCTTACAGACTCCAGGGATGGGTTGGTTTCGATGCGTCAGGAATCCTGGAGAAAGAACATACAGTACTCAGATGATCGTATACTTAAGCTGGAGGACAGGATTGAAAAATACCGCTTGCGCCTGGTACGGCAATTCAGCGATATGGAACAAGCAATGAGTCGGCTTCAATCACAGAGCTCAAATTTGCTCAATGCACTGAGTGCACTTCAATAAGGGAGGTTGTCCATGAAGCAGGGTTACACAGCGTACAAAAGTGCCAACATAGATACAGCGGATCAGGGAAAACTGATTCTGATTACCTATGATGTGGCCATAAAGCACGGCAAGCTTGCTTTGGAGATCTTCGATGACCACAAACAGCTTGAGCAGCGTACAAAGCATCTTTTCAAGATGCAGGATGCCATAACTGAGCTTTTAAGTGCACTGCGGCTTGATGTAGGTGATGTGGCAAAGAATCTGTACAGGCTTTACGACTACATGCTGCGCTCTATCGTAGATGCGAATATCAAAAACAATCGCAACAAAGTAGTGGAAGTTCTAGGATATCTGGAGAGCCTCAGGGAAGCCTGGACAGAGGCTATCCTGAAAGTAAAGCAGCAGTCTTCTCCACAGGTACAGTTGGACAGCGTGGGGATCTCCGGATGAAAGCGAATACAACTGCTCAGAGCCTGGAAAAATTACAGAGCCTGTATGCATCTGTAAAATCTGTTACTGAGAATCTTCTTGCTGATTTTTCTGATGAGAAGCTGACGGAATCTCTCTCAGAAAGGGCAAAGCTGTTAGATCAGATCAGCAGAGAAGAGCAGAATGTCAATGGTGCGCTGTCCAGGCCGGAATTTATCGATATCAAAAGTAAAATCAGAAACCTCATATTGAGCATCACTGAGTTGGATAAAGCGGTTTCCCTTAGAATCAAAGCGGAGATGGAAGAGGTACAGTCCGAACTGACGCGTCTATCTTCAAAGTCAAATGCGGCGCTGGCCTATTCTGTACACCGGAGAACCTGATGATCTCCTGTGCCCAGTCTGCACTCCAGTTCTGTAAAAAGTGATTCTATATTCAGAGTTTCCTCATTACCACTCAGCATATTCTTAATTCTTACCTTTCCGGCTTTACCCTCTTCACCGCCAAGAAAAACGGTGTAGATCGAACGAGCTGCATTTGCGATTTTGAGTTGTTTGCTGATGGCAGTGGTTTTAAACGGAAATTCACAGGAGATACCCTTTGAGCGGATCCTTGATGCAACTGAGATAATTTCTTCTGTTGAGGTTCCCTCAAATGCTGCAAGAAACACTTTACTTCTGGGCGGCTGAGCCGGGGCAAGATTGCAGCTTTTCAGCAATTCCCCAAGTACAACATCACCAGCAGCGAATCCAACTGCAGGAGTAGGGGGGCCACCATATAGCTGGACCAGTTTGTCATATCTTCCTCCACCCGCGATTGCCCGCATGTTCTTCTTGACATCCAGAAGCTCGAAGACTGTTCCGGTGTAATAGGCAAGTCCCCGTACAATACCTATGTCAAACAGGGCATAATCGGACAAACCGTAGTAACCAAGAAGATCAAAGAGTCTGTAGAGATTATCCATGGCTGGAGTGGCACCACAGGTTTTTTCCAGTTGAGAGATTGACTGTGCATTGAAGATATCTTCTATTCTGTTTCTTGTATTACTGTCGGGGATTACCTCAGTAAGCTGCTTTTGAAATTCCTCATCAGGAATTTTGCTTTTTCTGTCAAGGAGCGCGTACAGAGAACCGAAATTGATTTTGTCGAGACCTGCAATTGTAAACAAATCTTCCAGAAGCGTGCGGCTGGAGATTCTCACTTTAAAATCATTGGATGTAAGCCCGAAATCCCGCATCATATCGATGGCTGCTGCAATAAGTTCCGCGTCAGCTTCTGTTTCCGGGCTGCCTAGAATATCCATATTGAGCTGAAAAAACTCACGGAGTCGTCCCTTCTGCATTTTCTCGTATCTGAAAAGTCTAGGTATGGAATACCAGCGTACAGGGCGTTTGAGATTGTTTCCTTTTGCGGCTACCATGCGTGCCACAGAAGGTGTCAATTCAGGACGAAGAGCAAGCAGGCGTTCTGCTTTGTCCTTGAAAACGTAGAGCTGTTTTTCGATTTCATCACCTGATTTCTGGGTGTAGATTTCCAGGTGTTCAAACATGGGAGCATCGCACATCTCAAACCCGTACCGACGGCAGGTTTTGTGCCATTTGCCGAAAATATACTGCTGAAAAGCCATATCTTCCGGGTAAAAATCCCGGGTCCCTTTGGGGCCTGCTGGAACAGACATCAGTTCTCCTTTTCACTTACCGATCAATAGAGTGATAAAATACATTCTATAAATTCATTATGCACCTTTCTTCAGGTGACAGGTTGTAACGGTTAACAGTTTAAAATATCAGATTTCGGGTGAAAAAAAAGCCCGGCAGAATGATATCTTCTGCCGGGCCGTATAAATTACCGAAGAGGTAGAGCTGTTTACTCGCTGATACCTTCTTCTTCAAGCTGCTTCTTGAGATCTTCCAGTTCTTTATCGATCTTCTGTTCTTCTTTCTGGAACTGCTCAACAGTGGACTGCTGCTTGAGCTGTCCTGCCAGTTTCTGGGCTTTGGCCAGCGCATAGTCCACGTCTTCTTTTACAGCTTCAAGGTTTCTTGCGAAGAAAGATGCTCTTGCAAACTGGTCAGAGTACTTGATGAACTCATCGATCTTGCTCTTGTAGTTTTTCTGATGGGTTTCAAGGCTGTCGACCTGTTTGACAATTTTATCGGACTGCCGGGATGAACCAAGATCATAAGCCACTCTTGCCAGTTCGGTATAGAGTTGTCTTGTCTGATCATGCTCCTGCGCTTTCTGGGAAAGCTCTGCCTCTGATGGTGGCTGGAAGTTATCCAGAGACAGAGATGCACCTTCAAGGAGGCTGGCGGCATTAGTATAGTTTCTCTGCATCATGTGTGCATAAGCCTGAAGCAGTGCACCTTCGGCTTTGAGTACAGGGCTGGAGCCGATTGTTGCCAATTCGGAGCCTGCTGCCAGACAGTCGCTCCATTGTCTCGCTTTCAGACCGGTCCAGGCCAGACCTAGAAGAGCATCCATGTAGTAGAAGCTTGTTTTAGGAACGCTTCTCAGCGCTGTAACAGCTTTGGCCAGAGGTCCTTCCTGCTTTGTGAGTTCTTCGTAGAAGATATAACCGAGGAAGACATAGGAGCGATTTACGATCTCCTGCTGAGCCTTGGTTGTTGTCTGTGCCTGAATGCAGTTTTCCAGGTAAGAAATGGCACTTTCTATATTATCTGCTGCGGCTTCAGAGATTGCGGCAGAGTGCTGAGCGAAAACATAATCCGGGTGGGTTTCAGGGATCAGGTCAAAGATCTGTTTTGCTTTAGAGGGATTACCCTTGAGGATCTCTGTCTGTCCCATCAAGTAGTAGCCGTGAAACTTGATAGAGTCCGGAACTCCCAGCTTGTTCAATTCATTGAACTGACTTTCCACAGCCGGGAAATTACCATTTCTGTAATGAATTCTCATCAATCCCAGGTCAGAAAACGGAACTGCTGCGCTGCGAGCATACTCCTGTCTTGTCTTTTGATAGGCTTCTTCTGCAGTTGTGCGCATGTCCATCTGTTCCTGGCAGCTTCCAATGAAGTAGCTTACCCAGTCGTTTTTGAAGAAGTCTGGATATTCTCCGAATAGCTGACTGAAAAGGAAGAAAGCATCCCAGTAGTTGCCGGCATTGTATTCCTGAAGCGCTTTTATGTAAAGATCGTTTGGAGCTAGGTTAGCCATTTTGGCCATTTTTCTGGCATAGATTTCTTCTCTGTGTTTGCCGAAATCACCGCGTAAATACAATGTGTGAGTAAAAGTCTCATCCTGTGGCATTGTGATATACTGGTAGATGAAAGACAAGTCACGTCCGTTGTTGACAGATGGCATATTGATTCCACCGGCGAATCCCCAGAACCCCAGGCCATCATCGGAAAAGCCGAACAGCCCATAGAGGTTGAACATGCGGATTACCCAGAATCCTAGTCTCACGTTCAAATCCCATTCCATTTCGACTTTGCTGGTATCGAAGAGGGCTGATGCCACACCGATGTCTTTAAGTGTAAAATCGACGGCGCTTTCTATGCGTTTTTCCCAGTAATGAGAGATGAGATTGGCTCTCAATGAGCGGGAGTATTGCTCGAATGGCTGAATGAAAAAAGTAAAGATATTCTGTACAGCAAGACCCAGCAGGTGGTTACCGATGACAGGGTTGTTGAAAAGTCGGTAAGTAAGACCAGCGTCCACACCAAAGCCGATCTTAGTGGGATCATCGGAGAAACCCACAATGGCACCGTTGATGTTGGCGCCGACTGTCAGTCCTGAAAGGAGGTTATTGGCATAGGTGAGATAAAACATGGTATTGTTAAAATCCAGAGTTCCAAGCGGGTTGTATCTGTCATCGGTCATGTTGACCTCTCCGCTTTGCTGCATCAGAGCAGTAATACCCACCGATTGGTACAGACCGATAGGGAGGACAAATCCAAGTTCATGGAGTCTGAAGGCTCTCAGGGTTGATGCAAAGGCATACTTTCCTGAAAAATAGTTTTCCTCATTTATCAACGCGGGGTTGGTAAGCGGGGAGCGGGATGCAAACATGTAGTTCCACCGCTGAGTAATAAGGTACTCAGCAGGTAAACCATCGGCAAGGAGAGAAAATATTTCTCCTGTTCCGAAGATAAAAGTAAAGATCAAGAATATCTTGATGGAAAGTCGACTTACAGGTCTTATCATGGTATCTTCCTTAAGGTATTAATATGTTAATCTGGCCCCAAGTTCTTCGTTATCTGTACCTTTGGCTTTACAACACTGAGCAGGATCTGACTTTAATGTCAAAGTTGCACGTGGTGATATGAAAGCCGGATCAAAGGAAAAGTTTCCGGAAGGTATTGGACGAGGGCTGGGTAAATTTCTATAGAAGTTATTATTTGAGACCTGGATTTTTTCAGCTTCGGAAAGAATTTTAAGACCGAATCTTTCGTTGTGAGCTACAACGTTGTTTTCCATGATTATTTCGGATGCTCCGCCGATGGCCACTCCATGGTTTCCGTTATAGGCGATGGAGTTGTGATTGATAGTTGCATTGGTGGAACGCACGTCCCAACCCTGTATTCCGGATCCCCGGTTGAAGGCGATGATATTATCTTCGATTTTCGGGAGGTGGCGGACTACAATGATTCCTGTCTGCCAGTTTTTCACGATCCGGCAGGAGATAATGGAGTTTCCGGCTCCGTTGGAGAAGATGCCTATTGTTCCATTGCGGATTTCAAAGCCGGAGATACTGGTGTTTTTTCCCATTGTGACAACGGTTCCTCTTCCGGCCCCATCAATAACGGCTGCGAACTGTGAGCGGGAGATGAGAGTAACTCCGGGGGCGATAAGGACATGTTCTCTGTAGACACCTTTATCAACCCACACCGTATCACCAACTCTTGTTCTCATCATTGCTTCAGAAATAGTCTGAATGCCCATTGAAGGCACCTGTATCGAAGCTGCAAAAGACAATACCGGAAATACCAGACCGGTTGCCATTGCCAGGCAAACCCTCAGAGCCTTATTAGACCGAAAAATAATCATACGTGCTCCCTTTTTATGTTTGAAACCGAGCTTTTACTCAGTATATAATTCTTGCTCCGATATCCTGATTGTCACTTCCTTTACCGATACAACGAGAATCTTTGCTCAGCATGAAATTGAGCCTTTTTGCGTCAGTGAACATAGGATCGAGAGAAAAATTGTCAGATGGCAACACATTGGTAAATTTGGCATTTTGAAAGAAGCTGTTATTGATCATGGTGATACGTGCGGTTTCATCAGAGGGTTTAACACCGAACTGATCGTTATAGGCAATTATTGAATTCTCAAGAATGATGCTGGAGTTTCCACCTATGGCCACTCCGTGATTGCTGTTGAAAGCTATTGTGTTGTGATTAATTGACGAAGAGGTAGAGCGTACGTCCCAGCCCTGGATTCCGGATCCTTTGTTATAGGCCAGGATGTTATCTTCGATTCGGGGGAGGTTACCAACGCACATTATTCCGGTCTGCTGGTTGTAGATTATTCTGCACTGGGAGATGTTTACATCCGCAGAAGTGGAGAAAATCCCGACTGTGCCGTTACGGATCTCAAAACCTGAGATTCTGGATCCATTTCCCATTGTGACCACAGTTCCTCTTCCGCTCCCATCGATAACAGCCTTGAAAATGGCTCTGGAGATGAGTGTGACACCGGGATTGACGTAAACATGTTCTCTGTAAATACCTTCTTCCACCCAGACGGTATCGCCTTTTTTCACCGATGTCATAGCTGCGGCAATAGTGGGTGCTTTGGACGGTACAGTGACGGAAGCAGCATGAGCCATCAATAAAAACGACAAAATAATCATTACTAATAAAGAGTAAGATTTTTGCTTGATGGGGTTCATATGTTTTATCTCCAGATTTGATTTTCAGGATAGTTTATTCGATTAAACAGCGACTCTAAAAGTGCCGCATTCTTAAATTAATACAGAATACATCTCTGCGCAACAGAATTACTTATGTATAAGCTCAATTTTCTTCCGGGCAACTGCTGCCCGCCATGGTAGTTTCCTGGGGAGGACATGTCCATAAATAAAATATTTTCTCCAGGCGTAAGATGCTTTTGCGCTCATGGATTGTAGAAAGAGTCGATTCCGCATCAAGGCAAAGGAGGGGTCAAAATAACAGTTAATGTGACAACCCTCACAGAAAGAGTATCTGCCCTGCTTTTCCAATGCTTCTTTACGGATGTTGTCATTTAACGAAGAGCTTAAATTTTCACCTGCAGGAAGGGAAAATGTCCGGTGGTGGAAACAGGGCAGTGCCAGGCTGTTATCAGGCAAAATCACCAGAGTAGATTCAACTGCTTTGCAGAGCGGGGCTCTGATATGGTTCCCGCCCTGCATTCTCAGCGAAAGATGAGCCTTGTTGAGGTAAACACCTTTCAGCCTGGAATACTCCAGTGCCCGAGTGTGTGTGGGCCTGTTAACAGGATCTCTTCCCCGGGTGTTGAAAACCGGATCCAGGATGAGCATAATCTTATGGCTTCTGGCAAGATTGTATACACCCTCAAATGCGCTGATATTTTCATTAGTATAAGTGAAAAGGATGTCCAGAGGGAACTTCATTTCCAGGGCGATTCTGATGCTTTCCATTACTGAATCAAAGCAGGGGACACCTCTGATCCGATCATGCAGTTCCGCAGTATCGGCATCGAGGCTGAAATGGAGGAGATCGATTAATCCGCGGAGTCTTTCAGCCAGAGAGGGAAAAAGGATACAGTTTGTGGTTACAGATGTTATGAATCCCAAAGATTTTGCTTTTTCAAGAAACAGGGGCAAGTCACTGTGGAGGAGCGGTTCACCACCTGTGAAATCGACGAATCTGCATCCTGATTTTCTTGCCAGTTCCAGGTTAAGCATCACATCTTTCAGAGAAGCATCAGTTTTTGGTGAACCCTGCCAGATGTCACAGAAGCTGCACCGGGAATTGCACCTGTTAGTCAGATAATAATGAAGAAGCAATGGTTTCATAGGTCAGATTCTTCTGTTTTTCCATTTTATTGAGGGATGCGCTGCAATAGAGATCAGTAGAACTACTGACTCCAGGAGAAGAAACGGGTAATAGAGCGGAAAGTAAACTGCATGAGTGGACGAGCCTGTTTTGCGGAAAGCAACTGCAATGAGAATCCATGTCAGCAGGAAGTTTACTGCTGCAATTGAAAACTGGACAGAATCTGAATCGGTAAAAAGCAGCAGAAAAAGAGATGCGTTCTGAAAAGAAAACAGGAGGCCGATCAGGGTTAGTATGGGGGAGAGGGAGAATCCTCCCAGAGCCCACCTTTTTGCCTGATTTAAAAAATCTGAGAAACGCTTTTCCGGAAAAGTGATGACTATGGGTGAAAAAGGTATACTTGCCTGAATCGCCTTCCCTTTACGGTAAAAAAGATGGAGAAGTGCCATATCCTCCACGATATTGTAGCCTATAGCTTTTTGTCCTCCGGCTTGCAGGTATGCGGATCTGGACACAAGCAGGTTATTTCCCATGCAGGAACCAGGAATTCCAGCCATTCGAAAGGCATAAGCCACAGCAAAGAGAAACTCAAGCTGAAAAGCCTGGAACATATCGAGCGTGCTGTGTTGTCCGATACAGATTGAGGTGTGTCCGAAGGTCAGTGCGTTCTGTGGCAGCGCTGACAAAACAAGAGATGTGAGCCATTCAGGTTTAAGTCTGACATCAGCGTCTGTAAGAGCTATCCACTCAAAGGAGGCTTTCTGAAAGCCAAGTTCCAGAGCCTGTTGTTTGCTGGTGAGTTTTACTGAGGGGTCAAAAGTGGAGTGCAGGACCCGGGGTGAAACCGGCAATTTCTGGTCGAATTTGCGGATCTCCTCAATTGAACCATCGGTTGAGCCGTCATCGATCAGGATAATCTCGATTGGCCCCTGGTAATCCTGAGCGGCGAGTGACTGGAGCAGACCTGGAAGGTTTACCTGTTCATTTCGGAAAGGGACTACGACTGAAACACCGGGGAATTCGGTGATTTGTTCAGGAATCCGGTTTTTTTTCAGGACTGAGATAATCAGGAAGATTGTGACTGCTGTGTAGCAGCAGAGGAGGATGAGAATTGTAAGGGACATTGATGTTTGTTTTTTTCCTGGTGTATAAAGTATAATGTAGCTTTTCAGGATAAAATCAAAGATACATGTAATAAAATATATGACATGACTGAAGCCGGAGCTAAACTATGATAAGGGGTGTTGGGATAGATGTAGTTGAGATAGGACGGATAGAGAGGATGATTGGCAAGTACGGAGACCAGTTTTTATGCAAGGTCTTTACCAAAGGAGAGATAGAGTACTGTAACAAGATGGCTTTTCCTTCGGTCCATTTTGCCGGCCGCTGGGCAGCCAAAGAGGCTTTTTACAAAGCATTACAGGCACAATTTCAGCAGTATTCTACCTGGAAGAGCATCGAGATATTGCCGGTAGAAGGAGAGAGGAGACCCCGGATAATAATTTGTG
The DNA here is from genome assembly GCA_012523595.1 of Fibrobacter sp. NCBI lineage: Bacteria > Pseudomonadati > Fibrobacterota > Fibrobacteria > Fibrobacterales > Fibrobacteraceae > Fibrobacter > Fibrobacter sp. The sequence continues at coordinate 76,546 of JAAYIG010000197.1, read as the reverse complement.
AACCTGCACTGAAAAAGATATTTAAAGATGAAGGAGTATGTTCGGTGCATGTCTCTATCAGCCATGAGCGTAGTATATGCACTGCTATTGTTATAATAGAATAATCTTGACGTTTTAGCTCTATTAGGGTATTTTGAAAAAGAGGTGATATGGTTATGAAATTTTTATTGATAAAATTCGTGAGCTGGGTTCTACTGGCTTGTTTTTCCCTGTCGGTAGCAATTGCCCAGGATGATCTTGAGGGTGGTTCATCGGATTTTGGCGGAGATCCTTTCGAAGGAGTTGTTGACGAAAGCATTGATCAGGGTCTTCAGTGGGATGTGCAGGAATCGGAGAGTGAACCTTTGCTGGAAGAGACTCCGGAAAGCTCAACGCAGGCATCGGAGCCGGTACCGCATACACCGGAAGCCGCAACCGCACCCGAGCCGACCAATTTTGAGTCAGCGGTAGAATATACACCTCTTGGTTCGGTGGAATCTGAGGGAACGCAAAGTAATGTGCAGAATGCCATAATCGAAGGAATTCAGTTATCATCTGAAGACACAGATGTTCCTGGTGAGAAGATAATTTCCGGTTATTTCATTTTCAGGGACAAACCATCGAGTTATTTCTACGAAGTCAAGCTCAGGGAAAAAAAGATAGTTTTTGAGTTCAATGATACCCGGACAGGTTCATCGCCGGTTCCTTCTGCTTCAGAGTTGCCCATAAAGGGTTTCAAAATTGTGCAGGATAAAGTTGATGTCAATAAGGAGGTAAAAGGCCTCAAGCCGGAGTGGCATGATCTAATCAGGGTTACATTCGACATGGAAGCCATTCCCCAGATACATGTCAATGATGAGTACAGCGTGATTTCTTTCAGTTTCAAATGGTCAACTGACCCTGCCAAGGTTGCTCAGTACATAGTAAAGGATAACACGCCCAAAATAATACTCTGGTCATCTGCAGGTGTGGGGGGGCTTGGCCTGGGAACTCTGGCCTACTTTTTATTAAGGAAAGAGCCGGGTCCCGAAAAGTTGGGTCCTCTTTCCAAAGAAGATCTTCCTTTGCACGAAAAGGGCAATTAGCTGTTCATTCCGGCAGTGGCAGGATTTGAGTGAAAAAGGCCTTTATTAAGCCGGACCCTCTCATTATTTTAATCACCATGGAGAAGATTTCAGTTCTTTTCAAGAGGAGTTTACATGAATCAGCAGGATATTAAAAAGCTGATTTTGAAGGTTCCTCTGTTTAAGAATCTTAACTCTGCTGAACATGATGCCATCAGTTCGGTGATGGTGGTCAGAGAGTATGAGACGGGTCAGATCATTCTTCACGAAGAGGATGAAGAAACGCAGACTTTTTTCATGCTGGTTGAGGGCAGTGTACATGTAACAGTTCTTTCTTCAGAAGGCAAGCAGACCATACTTGCCACATTGCGAAGAGGGGAATTTTTCGGAGAGATGGCGATTCTTGACGGAGAACCAAGGAGCGCATCAGTAGTGTCTGCCGAGAAGTGTGTGCTGTTAATGCTTTACCGTAAATCATTTCTGGAACTGCTTCAGAAGTATCCATCGATAACCATTCAGATGATGGTGGAGATGTCAAGGCGGCTGCGTCGTTCCAACCGCCACATAAATACTTTATCGATGATGAGTGTGTGCGGGCGTGTTGCTGATGTGCTCCTTCAGATGGCAAAGGACAGCGGCAGGAGAGAGGGAAAGATGATAATTATAGAGAATCGTCCCACTCACCAGGTCATAGCTGATATGGCAGGCACAAGCAGGGAAACTGTCTCCAGGATACTTTCCCAGCTACAGAGGAAACAATTATTGACTATAGATAGAAAGAAGCTGGTGATTCTCAATGAAGAAAAACTATACTATTAGTATTTCCTCCTCCAGGCTGTGGAAAATCTACCTTCCCGGGCTCCTGTTTGTCAGCATGCTGGGTGTGCTGTTTGGGTTTTTTCTGGTGGACCGGGTTATCATGCCGAATATAGTCGGAGTTGACAGAGACATTGTCGAGGTACCTTCCGTAACCGGACTGGGACTCGAGGAGGCAAGGGAGAAATTCTTCCGGGTCGGGCTCCTTACCGAGATCCGCAGCCGTGAGTATGACAGCAATATCCCATTGGAGTCTGTAATCAGTCAGTTTCCGGAATCCGGGTCGAAGGTAAAGAAGGGACGCAGGATTTCGGTAACTGTGAGTAAAGGGAAAGAGATAGCGATTATTCCTGATGTGCGAAATCTCTCCGAGAGGCAGGCCAGGATAGAGTTGAAGAAGCATGGCTTTACTCTGGGGAAGGTTAAAAAAGTCTACTCAGATGACAAGCCTGTAGATGTAGTTGTAAATGCATTTCCTGAGAGCGGGACCACTATTTCCCGGGAAATGGAAGTGGATCTGATTGTTTCCAAGGGAGCCAGACCAACACATGCCGAGGTTCCTAATCTTGTTGGTGAGAGTCTTTCGACAGCGAAGAAGAAGATGGAAGAGTGTGGGTTAACAATAGGTAAACTGAGCTATAAGAACAACTCCTCTCTTCTTCCGGGTACGATTATCTCACAGTCGGAATCACCCGGTTCCAGTATTCCACTGGAGTCTTCAGTAGACCTGGTTGTATCGGTAATCCGCTGAGCAGAGGAGAGAAATATTCCTTGTCTGCGGACGTACTATAATAAAATTCCTTGTAGCTGGAAAGAGGTCCTGTGTTTTTTTTTAATCCTCTGAAGTCCGCATGTTTTTTGATTTCTATCATGCTTCTATCCGGGTGTGCAGTACATAGATTCCCCGTTGTCCGCCCGGTGCAGGAATTCCCCAGAGAAATTAATACCAAGGTCAAGGCGCAGGAATATTTTATCCGGGCCCGTGACTATGAGCGCAGGGGTCTGGATCAATCAGCCGAGCGTTATTATGAAATGGCCTATGAACTGGATCCTACCTCACGGATTCTCCAGGAGCAGGTTGTCCGCAAGTACATAGAGGGAGGGAAATATTCCCAGGCACTGGTTCTTTTAAAGAAAGGCCGGAAGAATGCTGAACTGGATAGAAACAGTAAGCGGATGGTTTCCACAGTTTACCTTAAGATGGGTGAGTTTGCCAAAGCTGCAGAGGTGCTGGAGAGCATCGAGGAGAGAAGCCCCGAGGAGATGTATTCCCTTGGTTTGATTTATGAATCACTGGGAATGGTGGATAAAGCTTTGCAGAACTATCTGGAGTTTTATGCGAAGGAGTCCGGATCGGTGCAGATGGGTGCCAAGATCGGCAATCTCCTTATCAGTGAGAAGCGCTTTGAGGAGGCTGAAAGCCTGTATATCAGCATAAAGGCTCGGGAGGGAGAGACGCCAGAGATCCTGACAATGTTAGGCAATGTGCATGTGGTACGTGGTGATACCGGAAGCGGTCTGAAGTACTATAAATCAGCATTGGAAATTGACAGTTTGTACGGGGAAGCGTTGCGCAACATGGCTCAGGTTTTCCTGAGCGGAGGCAATTATCCCGGAGCAATAATCTGCTATGAAAGACTCTTCAATAACAGTCAGTTCGGTGAGGTTTACGGGAGGACACTGGGGTTTCTCTATTATCTGGATAAAAAATATGATAAGGCAGAGAAACTGCTGACGGAACTGCTTCAGGAGGCTATTGACGATTACGAACTTCACTACTATCTGGGACTGGTATTTGCAGCATCTGAGGAGAGCGATTCGACACAATCACAAAAGTTCGATATGGCTTTGATGGAGTTTGAGAAAGTGTTGACAATAAAGAGCACTTTTGAGGAAGCCTGGAGAGATCTCTGTTACCTTTTTATAAGGAAGAAAAACTACGACAGGGCTCTTTCTGTAGCCGAGCGATACGTAGCTGCATTACCCCAATCCGCTTCTTCCTGGAGGGTAAAAGGTATTGTGCTGAATTTGCAGAAGGAGTATGGTTCAGCCATTGAGGCATTTAAGTACTCTATAGCCCGCGACAGCAGTAATGCTTATGCCTGGTTTGAACTTGGGAGTGCTCTGGAGCGCACCAAACAGTATGAATCTGCTGCAGATGCTTTCCGGAGAGTTTTAAAGCTGCGTCCGGAGGATCCTGCTGCTTCAAATTATCTTGGGTATATGTGGGCCGATCTGGGAATAAATCTTGACAGTGCAAAACTCCTGATTGAATCAGCACTGAAGCATGAACCAGAGAATGGCGCATTTCTTGATTCTTATGCCTGGGTGTATTTCAGGAATGGTGAAATCGACAGCGCTTATTATTATCTGCAGAAAGCCATGAAGGTAATAAATGATGATCCTGTGCTGTTCAGTCATCTTGGTGATGTTCTGGTCAAGAAGGAAAATCTTACCGAGGCTGTTGAGGCGTACCGGGAGAGTGAGAGGCTTTACCGGAAGAGTTCAGATCCGGATTCCAGCGAGTTGGAGGAAGTTCGCAGGAAGATCTCTGATTTACTGATACTGATTCAGCGGAATGGTGACTGAGAATGAGATTTCTGCCGGCAGCCGCAGTGGTTCCGGTTCTGTTTTTATTCTTCTGTACCAGACCACCTCGAACACTTTCCGATATTTCACCTGACTTCTGGGGAGGTATTTTCAGTTCCGGTGATCTGTCCTCGATCAAAGGCGGAGGTGAGGTGTTTGTATCGCTTGAGGGGGAGAGATATCCGGGTTCTGCAGATGTTAAATGGGAAAGGTCCGGCAATTTCCGGGCGCAGTTTTACTCGCCATTGGGAGGAGTAATCGCTTCTGTGGAAGCTGATTCAGTGGACGGTTCGGTTTTTCTTGAAGACAGGGAGTACCGCTTCGGGCTCGATGAGAGGATGGACTCAGTTCCATTTTCCTGGGGCAGGGATCTGACATTCCGCCAGTTTATAAGAATTCTTACCGGGCGGATGCCGCTCAGTCCTGAAGGCGGCTCTCCGGATACCATTATTATAAGTAAAAAATACGCTGAAGCTGTGTGGAAAAGGGGAGAACTGGAGATAAGTGCAAAGGTAAACAGAAGAAACGAGCTTTTGGACGAAGTACAGTACAGGTGTGAGAAGGAGTGGTCGATAAGGATGAGCAGGTTTTACATGAAACTTGCCAGATCTATAGAGCTTCGTGAGGACGACAGGAATTATTTTTGGATAAAGTACCAGAACTTAAGACCGGAATAGCATGAAGAAAAAAGAATCTCTGATTGGCACATTGGCAGTTATCTCAGTACTTCTGGTTTCAGTGCAGGCTCAGCACAGTCGTGCCGGCACTTCTATTTTTCCTTACCTCAGGATTGACTTTGACGCGCGTTCTGCTGCCATGGCCGGGGCATCTGTTGCGGTTCCCGGGGGAATCAATGGATATTTTTACAATCCTGCTATAACTGCATCCATTAAAAATAACCAGTGGTTTCTGGGTTACCGGACCATAATGGATGGAGTCTGGGGAGGACCGGTGGCGTTCTCCCGTGTCATGGATAGATACGGTGTATTTACTCTCAGTCTGACCGGAGTTACAAGCGGTGACATAGAAGTGATCGGTGAAGAGAATGGAAATCCGGTATATACAGACGAAATTGCCCGTGATAATTTTCTTACCGGCGGGCTGACCTGGGCCAAGGCTTTAAACTCAAATTTCTCAGTGGGAGCAACAGTAAAGGGAATCTATGATGTTCTGAAGGTTCCCGGAAGAGTATACAGTGCATCGGGAGCGGGTCTCGATGCGGGTGTATTCTACAGAATTCTGCAAGACAGATTTACAGCGGCTGTTGTCATACGCAATGCAGGGTTCTTAGCCAGCAGCTATGATGAAAACAGCTACAGTCTTCCCTTGACTTTTGAAGCAGGGATTTCCTATGTTCCGCGTTATATCTCATCGATGCGACTGGCCCTGGATATCAACAAGGAGAGGGGAGATTACCTGAATTATGAACCAGGCCTGGAGCTGAATCTTTATAAAAAGAAGCTATTCCTTATGCTCGGTTTTGCCTTCAGCGAGATGGATCTTGAGCTGGCATTCAAGTCACTAGCCGGTAATGAGGATGATGATTATATCAAGAGTAACTGGAACACACTGTGCCTGGGCATGGGGATAAACACGGATATTGAAAAAGTCAACATCAGGATAGATTTGGCGCTCCAATTCAAGACATCACCGCTGCCTCCGTCGATGCTGGTCTCCGCAGTGATTGATTACTGAGAATTTTCTGCCTGGTATTGGAAAAGTCCGGTTGGAATTTCCAGATATTTCATATAACCTCTGGCCCTTGGGGTATCCAGGGTAGTGAGTGCTTTCAAGGCATTTGATCTTACCATCTCATTTTCTGAAAGCAGACAGAATCCTGCCGCATCTTCCAGACATCTCTTTTTCAGTTTTATCTGTGAAATCACCCACAGTGCGGAGGCTTTCATAAAAACGCTGCTGTCATTGATCATCTCAAGAAGATCATCTTCAATGTCTACAAAGCCCAGAGAGAAGAGTGCCTTGATCACATTCCCTCTGATGCGGTTGTTTGGGTCTTTACGAAATCTCAGCAGTATCGGGACAAGTCTTTTGTTTCCGGTACTTTCCAGTGCTTCTATGGTGTTGGCCCTCACTCTTTTGTCTGTATCGTTGAGGAGCCACAGGATGACATCGTGATCGTTCTGGCCGATGACTTTGCCGAGCAGGTTGACGGCTGTAGCCCGGACTTTGACATTTTTATCCTGGACCAGTCTGGCGAGGACTTCTCTTACTCTGGGGTTTCTATGAAGCAGGCCCAGAATCTGTACCGCTCTCAGGCGACGATCCTCGGTTTCGCAGAAGAGATCTTTACTGAGTTCATCAATAACCATAGGGTCGAGTGACTGCAGCAGAATCCCCAGTTTCTGTCGGACACCAAGCTCCAGTTCGTTGAAGTGGCTGATCAGGTTTTCTCTTATGATCTGGGTTGTGGTTTCCACTGCCGCTTTTTTAACTGCGGGGTTGGGATGCTTAAACAGCGTCATGATGGATTGCAGATCAGAGAGTTTACCGTATGCAGCAAACAGACGCAGACTGTGGGAAACCAGGTTTGGATTCAGTGATGAAAGATTTTTACGAGCCAGTTCGAGATTCATCATTTGCTCCGGAGTTTTGAAATTATATCCCGCAGCCGGGCTGCTTTTTCGAAATCGAGTTTGCGTGCCGCTTCCATCATCTCTTTTTCCAGAGCATTAATGTCAACTTTGTCCTGACCGCTCTTTTTTTCTTTTTTCCTGCGTCCGCCATAGGAGCTTTTCTTTTCGGCTGCATAGAGCAGTTCCGGTTCCTCTTCACCGGGGTAATATGTCAACTGTTCATCTATGCGCTTCTGAATACTTTTGGGTTCAATGCCATGAGTGCGGTTATACTCCAACTGTTTATTACGCCTGCGTCTGCTTTCATCGACCGCTTTTTTTATGGAATCGGTTATGGTATCAGCGTACAAAATAATTTTCCCGTTTATATTGCGTGCAGCTCTTCCTGCAATCTGCACCAGAGACCTTGTTGAGCGCAGAAATCCCTCCTTGTCGGCATCAAGAATGGCTACCAGAGCAACTTCGGGTAAGTCAAGTCCTTCACGCAGGAGGTTAATTCCTATGAGAATATCAAAAACTCCTCTTCTCAGGTCCCGCAGAATATCTGTGCGCTCCAGTGTATCTATGTCGGAGTGCAGGTAACGGACCTGGAAGTCCAGGCTTTCCAGGTATTCGGTAAGGTCTTCAGCCATTTTTTTGGTAAGGGTAGTAATTAGTACTCTCTCTCCGTGCTCCACTGTGGCTCTGAGCTGCTCTATCAGGTCATCGACCTGGTTAATGGCCGGTCTGATCTCAATGGGGGGATCCACAAGGTGAGTTGGCCTTATGACCTGCTCAACTATGATTCCTTCGCTTTTCGCCAGTTCGTAATCCCCCGGAGTTGCAGAAACGTAAACCACATAATCCATCAGGTTTTCAAATTCCGGAAACTGCAGCGGGCGGTTGTCGAGTGCGCACGGGAGCCTGAATCCATGTTCGACCAGGGTACTTTTTCGTGCCAGATCCCCGTTGTACATGCCCTGGATCTGGGGTATGGAAACATGGGATTCATCGATTATGGTGAAAAATGGTTTTTTAAAGAAGTCGATAAGAGTGTAAGGCCTGCTCCCTGCTTCTCTTCCATCAAGAATGCGGGAGTAGTTTTCAATGCCGTTTACATATCCCACTTCTTTCAGCATTTCCATATCGTAAAGAGTTCGCTGCTCGAGCCTCTGTGCCTCCAGGAGTTTATTTCCGGCTCTGAATTGTTCAAGCTGTGCAGACAGTTCATCTCCAATCTGCTCCACTGCTTCGTCCATGGTGACACCCATTGTCATGTAATGCTTTGCAGGGAAAATGGTGATCTCATCCAGTTCACCAATGTTTTTTCCGCTCACCGGGTTGATTCTTTTAATGGCTTCTATCTGGTCACCGTAGGTTTCCAGGCGCAGAGCGGTTTCCTCGTATGCAGGCTGCACTTCGATGATATCACCTTTTACCCTGAAGGTGCTTCTCTGGAGAGAGATATCGTTTCTGAGATACTGCATTTCGGTCAGGCGCAGCAGCAGCTTTCTTCTGTCGATTATTTCTCCTTTCCTGATAATAATGCTGGAAGCCTGATAGGCTTCCGGAGAACCGATTCCGTAAATACAGGAAACGCTTGCTACTATTATGACATCATTTCTGGAAAGAAGGGAACTTGTAGCTTTTAATCTAAGCCGGTCGATATCATCGTTTATAAGGGAAGATTTCTGAATAAAAGTATCTGTGGAGGGTATGTAGGCTTCCGGCTGGTAGTAGTCGTAGAAGCTTACAAAGTATTCCACGGCATTCTGGGGGAAGAACTCCCGGAACTCCTGAAAGAGCTGAGCGGCCAGTGTTTTGTTGTGAGAGATGACCAGAGTGGGCATCTGTACCTGCTGAATGACATTGGCCATGGTAAAGGTTTTACCGGAGCCTGTCACCCCCAGAAGCACCTGATTTTTAACGCTTCGCCCGATTCCATCAACGAGCTGCTCAATTGCCTCGGGTTGGTCGCCCGCAGGAGAGTAGTTTGATTTAAGGTTAAATTTCATGATCTCTATTATATCATTACGGAGAAGATATTTAATAATTAATGTTTTAGTGTTGTGTTGCAGTAAATGGAGCAAGAGAGGGACCAAGGGATGAAAATAATATTTTTTTTCTTGGTGGCGGCATTAATGCCGCCACCACTCAGATTAAGCCCGGTTAACCGGGCTTCACTTCATAGCGGGAGTTATTTTTAGGTTTTATCCGGAGTTAAAAAAAATGGTGAAATTCGGGCTGGATGTTTTTACAAAAGAGATTCCGTCATCTTTGAAGGGCAAAAGAATAGGGCTGGTTTGCCATGCAGCATCGGTGATGTCGGACTACACTCATGCTATCGATGCTCTGCTCAGGCATCCGGACTGCAGACTGGGGGCAGTATTCGGGCCTCAGCACGGTCTTTTCGGGCAGACCCAGGACAATATGATCGAGTGGGAGGGTGGGGAGGACCCTTTACTGGGGATATCTGTTTACAGCCTTTACGGAAGGGTGCGCAAACCTACTCCACGCATGCTGGATGGAATTGATGCACTGGTGTTTGATATCCAGGATGTCGGGGCACGTCCTTACACCTATGTATGGACCTTGAAACTTTGCATGGAAGCCTGTCAGGAGAAGGGAATCTCGCTTTGGGTGCTGGATCGTCCAAATCCAATAGGATGCATTGGGGTTGACGGCCCGATGCTTCTTCCGGAGTATTTTACCTTTGTAGGAGGCGCCCGCATTCCTCTGTGTCACCGTCTCACCATGGGGGAGATGGCACTTCTTCTGCAGAAAGAGTATTTCCCTTCTCTGGAGCTGAATGTAGTGTGGATGGAGAACTGGTGGAGGAATTCCTTCTGGCCGGAAACAAGTCTTCCCTGGGTGCTTCCTTCGCCAAACATGCCAACTCCGGACACGGCGGCGGTATATCCGGGAATGGTTTTGTTAGAGGCAACAAACATGTCCGAGGGGCGCGGTACCACTCGTCCTTTTGAAATTGTCGGCGCACCCTACTTCCGGATGAGGGAGATAAAAGAGATCCTTCAAAGGGAGAGGCTTGAGGGGTGTTTTTTCCGGGAGCACGCATTTATTCCTACTTTCCAGAAATGGAAAGGGGAGTACTGCGGGGGAGTGCAGGTGCATGTTACAGATTTAAGGAAGTGTAACCCGGTGCTTGTAACAGTAGCCCTGTTATTAGCGGTAAAGAGGATCGCAGGTGCTGATTTTCAGTTCAAAGAGCCGCCATACGAGTACGAGACAGAAAAGATGCCCTTTGACATACTCTCCGGGAGCAGTGAACTTCGTGAGGCGATAGAAAAAGACGTTTCTTTGTCGGAAATCAAGGAAAGCTGGTCAGAGGGGCACAGGGAATTCAGGGAAGTTTTCTCCGGTGTTTCCAGGTATCCTGAGGAGAGACCATGAGGGGGTTTGTGCTGGCAGCGGGTTTCGGTACCAGGCTGCGTCCTCTTACAGATCATATCCCCAAGGCGCTTGTTCCGGTGTGCGGTAAACCTCTTCTGGCCCGATCACTTGCCTTTCTTCGCGGACATGGAGTGACAGAGATTGCTGTAAACTCTCATTACCTGGCAGATAAAATCGAGAGTTTTCGCAGAGAGCAGAAAGAGTGTTTTTCCCTCTTCCACGAGGAGGGAAATATACGGGGAACTGGGGGGGCACTTTATTTTGCCGGAGAATTTCTTTCCGGCGATGAAGCTTTTGCAGTGATAAATGCGGATATAGTTTGCGATATAGATCTCAGGCGTATAGTGTCTCAATTTCTTATTTCAGGTGCTTCCTGCGCTCTTATTGCATTTCCGGCAGAAAACGGCAGGGGAACCGTCATTTACAATTGTGAAAGTGGTGCTTATCTGGGGACTCCGGGCGAACAGGAGAGGAATGCCTTTACCTGTGATGCAGATTTTATCGGAGTAGCGCTATACAGAAAAGAGTTCCTTAAGATTCTGATGCCTGATGACTTCTCGATTGTCCCGGTCTGGAAGAGGGCGGTGAAAATGGGAATGGATGTGCTGGTTATGATTCAGGAGAGCGGGTGGTGGAGAGACACAGGCACGCCCGATTCTCTTGCGGAAATACACTTCGCAGTACTTGACAAAAAAATAGAAATGGAAATCGGGGATGAACTCCGGATAGATTATGAGAAAAAGAACTGTTATCCGGCTTCTCTTTACCAGTATTTTTCCGGAAATCCGAATTATTATGCCTGGGTGGAGTCTTTGAATACAGGGGCAAACTGCAGAATCAGCAGGAGTGTGGTGTTAAAGGATACTCTGGTTGACAACAATTCAGTTGTTTGTGATTCAATTCTTACACCGTGGGGAACTGTAGGTTTAAATGGAAAAAATTGATCTTACACCTTCTCAGGTTGACTTTCTCAAAAGTTTCCTGAAAGGGTTTTCTTTAAAGGACTGGGGTGTGGAGCTTGCAGGCAGGGCGGCCTCCCAGCGATACTTTGTGCGGGTGAAAAGAAATGATCGCTCCCTTATTCTTGTGGTCTGGGACAGCCGCGATGAAGACTGGGAGAGGTTTTTGACTATGGAGAGAGAGCTTTCATCTCAGGTGGATTTTCTGCCCCGGGTCTATAAAAGCGATGATATTCATGGTCTGATTCTTGAGGAGGACCTGGGGAGCATGACCCTGAAGAGGTATAGTGCGGAGAACTCATCCGATCCTCAGAAGGTAATGGCTGCTTACCGGGATGCTCTTCGTTCGCTTCACCGCTGGCAGGAGATGGATATTTCATCAAGCCGGGTATTGCAGTCCAGGAAAATGGACAGGGACACGTTTCTCTGGGAGAGCAGTTATTTTTCCCGTTTCTGTGTAACTGAATACTGTGCCTGTGAGAGGTTTTTGGACCAGAGATGGGAGAGGGAGAGGCAGGAGATGGCTTCTTTTGCCTCGGAGCTTCCCTGCTGTTGTATCCATCGTGATTTCCAGTCGGAAAACGTGATGATTCATGATGGCAGAATCAGGTTTGTTGATTATCAGGGGGCAAGACTTGGTCCACCGGAATACGATACTGCATCGCTGCTTTTTGATCCCTATGTCAAGAATCTCGATGATATGACAGAGGAGCTTTTCTCATTTTATCAGGAATTACTGGGAAAGAAAGACAACAATCATGCATTTTACATCTGCACAGCACAGCGTCTGATGCAGGCCCTTGGCGCCTATGGGAATCTTTCACTTCACAAGGGAAAGGAGTGGTACCGGGAGTACATTCCGGTAGCGCTGTACCGTCTTATAGCGGTTCTGAAACTTCTTCCAGAGTATCCCCGTATGAGGGATGTAGCTGAGGGGTGTTTTGCAGCCTTGCATGATTGATGGTTTGAGTGTATAATTGATAATCGGTTAATGCAGGCGGCAGATAAACAAGTGAGGCTGGATGCGTATAGAGGTTTATCCCTGCGGAATATACCGCATTCTTAAAATCAGTGGCAAACTGATAATCTCTCAGTTGGAAGAACTCAAGCAGCTTATAACGGGTTACCTTTCCCAGGGAGAGAGGTTTGTGGCTGTTCATTTCAGTGATGCTTCCTATCTTTACAGCGGTGCCATTGCTGTACTTGTCAGTTGTTACAAGCTGGTGAGGGATGCCAATGGTGATCTCTGTCTTCTGGAGCCCAAGTCCGAGATGGTTGATCTTCTCTGTCAAATGGGAATCGATGCCTTGATTCCGATTTACGACTCAGAGGACAGTCTTCCTCAGGATCATCGCCTGGTGGAAGAGATCTGCATTTAGTACACATCTCAGGGTATCGGAATCCTTCTTTCCTTAACAGTTTACCTGTTTCTTCAGGCGTACGTTTCGCGCTGGGGGTAGGAATTTTTTTCTCCCTGAGTGGGAAAAAATTTCCTCGTTATATCGGCAGGATTTGCCGCTTACTTTAGAGGAAAAATAGCGCGGAGAGTCAATTTACGGAATGGGAGATTGTAACTGAGGAAAATTCAGTGACTTAGAGAGAGGAAACGGGCTGGAGGTGAAACAACTCGGTTTTGCAGATATTGGCACTTGCCTTGCTTTGAATCTTATGCGAAAACAATTTCTCACTGGAAAAGGAACTGAAAATGCTGGGTGAGATGTTATCCCGGACCAATCTTCCTCTTACGCAAAAAATGATGGATACTGCGATGCTGCGGGGGAGAGTGATCGCAAACAATATTGCCAATGTAAATACTCCCGGGTACCGTCGGGTTGAGGTTGCTTTTGAAGAGGAACTCAGAAGTGCTTTAGACCGTACAAAGCTCAAGGGTACGCGCACCGATGAGAAGCATCTGGCGATGGGGAGAAAGGATTTAAGTGGAGTAAATGCCGAGGCATATCATCCATACGATCCTACTCTTCCAAGCGGGGTGAACAATGTGGATATCGACATGGAGATGGCCAAGCTTGCAGAGACTCAGATTACGTACAATTACGCGGTTCGTTTTGGGCAGGGGGTTTTCAAGAAGCTTAACGCCGCGATCCAGGGGAAGTCACTTCAATAACAATTGACCAGAGGTGAAATATGCCGTTATCGGGGATTTTTTCGGGTTTTCAGATCAGTGCATCGGGAATGAGAGCGCAGAGGATAAGGCAGAATGCAATTTCCTCGAATCTGGCCAATATGGAGACTACCAGGACAGACAAGGGAGGGCCCTACCGCCGTCAGTTCGTAGTATTTACGGCTGACAGTGACAGCAGGGATGTACGTTTGCTTAACAAACAGCCGGGGCTTAGCGGAATGGTAAGTAACGATAAGCATCTGCCTGTACCGGCGGAGAATTTCCCTCGTGATGAGCGGTTTTTCGGTAATGGGGTAAATGTGGCTGAGATCAGGGAAGATTCGCGTCCGCCCAGGATGGTATACGATCCATCTCATCCTGATGCGGATGAAAGCGGGTATGTGGCTATGCCTAACATAAATGTAGTTGAGGAGATGACAGATATGATAGCTGCAACCAGGGCTTATGAGGCCAATGTTACAGCTTTTAACGCCCTGAAGGGTATGTACAATCAGGCGTTGCAGTTGTAGAGCGGGAGGCGGTAGAAGGTGAATACTCAAGCGGTTGGAAACAGGGATGCGTGGGCTCAGTTTATGAAATTGACGCAGGAAGCACGTCTGCGCAACAGTGGATTTGTGGTGCGGGGGGAGCGTGTTTCCGCTCCTGAACGGGAAAAGACCATACCTGCAGCGGCAGTTCCCTCAAGGGGGGTGTCATTTTCCACTGCTGAGCCGAGGGAAAAGGGAAGAATTCTTGGCGGATTGTTTGACGCCTATGCATAATAGATGTAGACTATACCTGTATAACAGGAGACATAAATGAACCAGATCAATTCCATTGGCCCGATTCAGTCGGGTGGTTCCATTGAAAAGGCTCCGGGTGCAAAGCAGAAAAGCGGTGCGTCTTTTAAGGAGACGTTTCAGAATTTTCTCAGTGATGTCAATGCGATGCAGAAGAAGGCGGACCAGTCGATACAGAAGATGGCTGCTGGAGAGATTACAGATGTTCATCAGGTGATGAGCAGTGTTGAGGAAGCGAATGTGGCTTTTAACATGATGATGGAGATCAGGAACAAGGTCATGGACGCTTACCAGGAAATAATGAGGATCAGATTGTAAGGAGAGGCGGAGGGGAAGCCGCCTTGATAAAGAGCACAAGGGGAGAACATGCCTGAGTTTTTCAAACAGCTCATAATGCAGTTGTCTGCGATCTGGCGCAGGTTATCTTTACAGCAAAAAATAGTAACCACATCTCTGATAGCTTTTATGGTGCTTGGCATGGCCGGGCTCCTTGTGTGGTCATCGAGTGGCTCAAGACACGAGTCTGGGTTCAAGGTACTGTACTCTGATCTTGATCTGGAAGAGGCGGCATCGATTACCGAACAGCTTCAGAAGGGTAACTACAAGTACAAGCTTGAAAACAACGGCCGCACCATTACCGTAGATGTCAAACAGTTGTACGAAATAAGAATGGCGCTTGCCAGGGAGGGACTGCCCAGGAAACGGGGCCTTGGATATGAGCTTTTTGACAAAGCTAATTTCGGCATGACCGATTATGTTCAGAAGCTTAATGCCAGAAGAGCGCTGGAGGGGGAGATACAGAGGACGATAGAGGGTCTTGACGAAGTAAAGAGTGCCCGGGTGCACATCGTAATTCCAGAACCCACAATTTTCCTTGATCAGCAGAAGGACGCCAAGGCATCTGTAGTTGTCAAGTGTGCGCACGGCAGGGAGCTTGGCAAGGGTCAGATCAGGGGAATAACCCATCTTATCTCATCGAGTGTTGATGGTCTTAAACCTGAGAATATATCTGTAATTGACTACGGGGGGAAGCTTCTTTCCAATCCGTTCGGAGAGGACACAGAGGCTCTGGCCGGCTCCAGAAATATGGAGCTTCAGCAGAATGTGGAGCGTTATATTGAGGGCAAGGCTAATCAGATACTGACCAATGTCCTTGGTCCGTCGAAAGCTTATGTAAAGGTTGCCTGTGATCTTGATTTTGACAGGGTTGAACAGACGCTTGAGAAGTACGATCCGGAGAGCCGTGTTATCCGCTCAGAAGAGCGAATTGAGGAGTCTAAGAAAAATGCTCCTGATGGTGACAACCAGAAGGAGCGGTCGCTTATCAATTACGAGATTGACAAAACCGTGCAGCGCCTGGTACAGGAAGTTGGAAATGTCAAGCGGCTTACAATTTCTGTTGCTGTTGACGGCAGGTATGATGTTGATAAGGAACAGAAGAGTGTTTTTAAGCCCCGCAGCGCAGAGGAGCTTCAGAACATAGAGGATCTGGTGAAAAATGCGGTTGGGTACGATCTGACCCGCGGGGATCAGATTACAGTTTCAAATGTGCAGTTTGACAATGAGTTCCTCAGAAAAGAGCAGCAGGAGATGCGTTCCAGGGAGAAATGGGAGCTTTATACTGCAATTGCCAAATACAGTTTGATATTCTTCATCGCTATTTTGTTCCTGATATTTCTCAGGTATCTGGCCCGGACCATTGCTGATGCAATGAACCCGCCTGTTCCGGCACTGGAGAAGTTTGGGGTAGAGGAACCTGTGACGCAGGAGCTTCCTGAAGACATGCGCCGCAGTTCTGAGATTCTGGAGCGGGTGGAAATGCTTACCCGCGAGGAACCTGTGAATATCGCCGCTATAATTCGTCAATGGCTTTCAGAGCCGGTGAATCCAAACAAGAAAAAGAAACGCTGAGCTTGAAAGACGCCACAAGGAGTTATATAATTTGCTCAGAAATGCGGTCACCTGTTTCAGGGTGACCGTGCAATCCTTTTAGAAACCGATTTCCGGGATAAGACTTATGCCTGCTGTAAAAAATGAAGGTGGTGGTGGGGCGGACAAGACCGGTTTTTACCGGGAAAAATACGATCCCAATTCTTCAAACTCTGTGGATATAGATTCCATCCCCGGACCTACCAAAGCCGCAATAGTAATGGTTGCTCTCGGTTCTTCGGCATCATCTCAGATTTTCAAGAATCTCGAGGAAGCCGAAGTCGAACGATTGTCAACTGAGATTGCACGTCTGGATAATATTTCACCTGAAGCCAGGGAACTTGTGCTTGAAGAGTTTCATAATATCGCTTTGGCACACCAGTATATTACCCAGGGGGGTATAGATTATGCGCGGGAGATTCTTGAGTCTGCGCTTGGTCCCCGCAAGGCAAAGGAGATTCTGGAGAAAGTTCAGCAGACAATCAGAACCACAGGATTCAACCTTCTGGAGAATATCGATCCCAAGCAGATTGTCAATTTCATTCAGAAAGAGCATCCTCAGACAATTGCTCTGCTCCTTGCGCACATGGAGCCCAAGAATGCCGCTCCTATAATCTCTGCGCTTCCCCAGGAGCTCCAGGTGGATGTAGCAACCCGAATTGCTACCATGGAGAGCATCTCTCCTGAGACTCTTGATCATGTGGAAGAGGTGCTTGTGAGTCAGATAAAATCGCTCTTCGGTGGAGATGTATCCGAGATCGGTGGTGTCAAGGCGGTTGCCGAGGTGCTCAATAATGTTGACAGGGGAGCAGAGAAGAATATCCTTGGTAATCTGGAGAGAGAAAATCCTGAACTGGCAACCGAGATCAAGAATCTCATGTTTGTGTTCGAGGATGTTCTTCTTCTGGACGACCGTTCGATGCAGAGAGTGCTCAAGGAGATCGATACCAAGGATTTGTCAATGGCTCTGAAAGGTGCATCGGAGGAGCTTCAGGAGAAATTCTTCCGCAATATGTCTTCCCGGGCAGCGGAGATGATCAAGGAGGATATGGAGTACATGGGACCCATCCGTCTGAAGGATGTGGAGGAGGTCCAGCAGAGAATTGTGGACATTGTGCGTCGTCTGGAGGAAGAGGGCGAGATTATTATCAGTGGTCGTGGTGGAGAGGAAGATATAGTTGTCTGATATGGGAAATTCTCACATGAACACAGGATCTCTTTCCCGGGAGGAGGTATCCTCTTTTATCGATAATATCCTCAAATCAAAGGATCCTGCCACTGTGGGGTTACGCAAAATACTGCGTAAAAATACGGAACAGGAGAGGAATTTTTCTGTTTATTCTCCTGCTGCGGAGGAGTTTGATACTCCGGAGCGAAAGTCAAGGGTGCTTAGTGAGGATGAGCAGAGGATTCTTGAGCTTGAGAAAAAGGTGATTGATCTGGAGGGGAGGCTCGAAAAGCAGAAGGAGTCAGCCCGTCAGGCGGTGCAGGCCGCTTTTGTAAAGGGGCGTACTGAGGGGCTTGAGGAGGGACTCGCCAGGGGACGTGAGGAGACAACTGAGGTTTACGAGAAGAAGATCGATCAACTGCAGCAGAAAATCGAGTCAATTATACGTCAGTTTGATGAATCGAGGAGGACTGTTTTTTCAGGTTCAGAGCACTTACTTCTCCGTCTCTGCTGTGAGATGGTGAGGAAGGTAATTTCCACTGAAGTGACTGTAAATCAGAATATCATTCTGTCGGTGCTTAAAAAGGCTCTGACATATATTGGTGATCGTGAGCGGCTTGTTGTGAGGGTTTCACCCGATGATTTCGAGACAGTTTCCGGCAGGAAGGATTTCTGGGTTCCTGTTGCGGAGAGCCTTAAAAACGTGAGTGTGGAGAGTGATGAGCGGGTGTCAAGAGGTGGATGCATCATAGAGTCCAATTCCGGTGTAGTCGATGCCCGTCTGGGAGTGCAGTTTGAGGAGATTTCCGGATTGGTTGAGAGTGTCTGGGAGAATATCAACTCTTCACTGAGGGATCCCCGGACTGTTGATTTGGCTGATAATTCCTGATAGTGCTTTTTCAGGTATAATTAATTATTCTCTCCGGTAAACGACGCACAGAAATGAATCTTCAGTTAAGAATCCAGCCTTATTTAAATGCCGTTACCAATGCGGAACCGATCAGGGTGCATGGAAAGATTGCAGAGGTGATCGGTCTTCTTATAGAGTCGACCGGTCCTGCTGCATCGGTGGGAGATCTGTGTCTTATCGAGAAGAACGGGGAAGAGGTGGGCCGGGCAGAGGTGGTTGGTTTTCGCCGGGACCGTACACTTCTGATGCCCCTGGGGCCTATCGAGGGAATTCATGCTGGATTGACAGTTGAGGGAACCAAGCGTCCTCTGATGGTGGGGGCGGGGCGTCAATTGCTGGGAAGGGTGCTCGATGGGCTTGGAAATCCTCTTGATGGAAAAGGAGCGATAAAGGCTGAGTGTTATCGTTCGATCTTCTCCTCTATTCCCAATCCACTTCAGCGAAAGAGAATCTCCCAGCCATTCCATACGGGTATCAGGGCCATAGATTCTCTTATTACGATCGGCAAAGGCCAGCGGATGGGGATCTTTGCAGGAAGCGGTGTGGGAAAAAGCGTGCTTCTTGGGATGATGGCCAGAAACTGCAGGGCAGATGTAAATGTTATCGCCCTGATAGGTGAGCGGGGAAGAGAGGTGCGGGAGTTTCTGGAGAGGGATCTTGGTGAGGAAGGGCTTGCCCGTTCGGTAGTGGTCACGGCTACATCGGATCAGCCTGCGCTGATCAGGATAAAGGGCGCCATGATTGCGGCCTCAATAGCGGAGTATTTCCGGGATCTTGGTAAAGATGTTCTTTTACTGGTAGATTCTGTGACCCGGCTTGCGATGGCACAGCGGGAGATTGGGCTTGCTATTGGAGAGCCACCTGCAACAAAGGGCTATACTCCATCTGTTTTCTCCATGCTTCCTCAGTTCCTGGAGCGTGCGGGGACATCTGAAAAGGGCTCCATTACCGGTCTTTTTACAGTGCTGGTGGAAGGAGACGACATGGATGAGCCCATAGCCGATGCTGCGCGAAGTATTCTTGATGGTCACATTGTTCTTTCGCGTAAACTGGCTCACAAAAATCATTTCCCTGCAATCGATGTTCTGGAGAGCATTTCCAGGTGCATGCCGGATGTGATAAGCGGAGCACAGTCCAAAATAAGTACTATGGTAAAGGACTACATGGCTGCTTACAGGGAAAATGAGGATCTGATTCAGATTGGAGCTTATGCTGCCGGAAGCAGTGAAAGAGTTGATAAGGCCATTAAATTGAACGGTCCTCTCAATGAATTTTTACGCCAGGATCGAAATGAGAAGTCTGAATTTGAGGAGAGCAACAGGAATCTTATTGAACTGGTCAGAGCTGTGGGGATAAGCTGATGAAAAAATTCAGGTTCCGTCTTGACACTCTTCTTGATATCCGTAAACGTAAGGAGGATGAGATAAAGCTGCGCCTCGCTGAGAAAAACCGTCAGTATATTGAGGCTCAGAGGAAAGTGAACAGTATCCATGACCAGTTGAAGGAACTTCAGAATTCCGAGAGGGAAAGGCGTGTATCAAATGAGAGTATAATGATGCTGCGTCATTCTGTCTCCTATCGTTTCAAGCTGAAAGAAGACTTGCTTCAGGCTGGAAAAAAGGTGGATGAAATAAGGGGGGAGATGGCCAGAGTCCGCAAGACGCTGGTTACAGCAACCAGGGACCGCCGGGCCATAGAGCTGGTGAAGGAACGCAGGCTTGCGGAATGGAAAAAGGAATATCGTACCGAGGAACAGAGTTTTGTAGATGATGTATCGCAGCAGGGGTTTATCAGAAAAGTGCAATCGCAGAAAGGCTGAGCCTGCTTTATCGGCAATTGCGGCTGCTGTTCTGCTGATAGCATTTTCCGCCTACTGCGGAAATTATGTGCGTTCTGATTTTATTGTCAGTAATGATGGAGTCAATGATTCCAATATAACCATCACGGACAGTGGAATCGGCCTGGCTGTTAAATACAGGGAGACAATAAAGCTCTTCGGTGATTCTGTCCCAGCCGGGGCAAAAGTATTAAACTACACAGATATAACTGCCGGGGCTTCTGATACCTTCTACTTTTTCTATATAGACTCACTTGACAGATATGTTTTCTGTACAGAAGTAAAGCTTAACACCACAAGCGCCACGGCTCTTGCTCCCAGGAAATTCTGTGAAATAAAAGCACCGCTGGACTGCTATCTGCACGCAGACAAGGGGGAGAGTGGTACACTGATATCTTTTGTAAATAGAGAAAATATCACCAAACGTTCACTGATGCTTCATAACGGGGTTTGCAGTCTTGCTGTTGATTCGGTGATTAACAGCGGATGGCTTTTTCCATCCCAATGTCACATGGAGGAAGATACTTTCCTGGTTGTGAACAGTGTCGATGCCAATAAGGTAATGCTCAGAAAAATCTATTCTTCCGGGAACACGCTTAAGGTAGCGGGTAGTGTCGAGGTGACCTCGGAAACCGGAAGTGATGGGATGTATCTTCTTAACAGCTCTGTTTCCTATGATGGGTATGGCAATGTTCTGGTAATATGGACAAGGGGAAAGCCGAGCAGTGACAAGTATCTTAATTACCGCTTTTTCAGCAGGAATCTCGATGGTGGCCCTTCGGGTGCTTTTGCGGAAAAAGCAGGTGACAGCCGTTTTTCATTTTACGATGATGCAGGGGTGGCACCCTATGGAGAGGGGAAGTTTGCGGTTGTGTTCTGGAACAGCAGCGGGATTCTGATGCATCAGCTTGAGATTGACAATGGAGTTGTCAATTTAATTCCCGATCAGATAAGCAACACAGCGGGAGCCCGGTATTGTGCCGCATCATCCAATTCGAATTTTTTATTAATAGCTGTAAAGGGGGATCTCAATAACGACGGTGTGGCCTCAATTGAGGGGTTCAGGTATCCTGTTTCCGAGGGGGTGCTGGGAGCAGCAGAGACATTTGTGTATTCCAATTCGGAGGTGCCGGTTGACACAGTGGATCGTTATAAAGCCGCAGTTAACTGTGTCATAAACAGTTGGGGAGATTTCGGAGTGACCTGGAGCAGCAGTCCCCATGCTCAAGGTTATCTGAAGGGAACAACTTTTGGGTACAGGGGGGTGCGCTTCCAGAGGGGATTCTGGACATCCCCGGTTGATTCCCTTCCAGTTTCCACAGGTGATTCGATTCGATTCTACCCTGGAATCGTGGATGTTTCCACATTGACAGATTGGAGGATGCTTGATTCTATAAGAATCGGTCGTACTGTGACGGAGTGCAGGAGTAATTCCTGGATTTCCATGCACGACAGTTCTGCGATGGCATTTCTTCCTGGCGACGCCAGGTTTTTTCAATACAGAATGGAGATAGTTCGTAACCCCGGGTTCAGTGTTGATTCACTTTCCACTCCTTCGATAAAGTCGGTAACAATTCCCTGGAACGGACAGCCCATAATTGAGGGTATCGATTCTTTGAGAACAGGGAAGAAAAGATATCCGACGATTTCTTTCGGTGATACAGTATACATGCACTCCAGGAGTGATTCGGCATTGTTGTATGTAAATCTATTTGACTACAACAATGAAGATACACTTACCCTGAGTACTGCATTCCCTGCTGTCAAACAGAGTCTGTCTGTTGTGTCGCAGTCCGGTTTTGATACAGTATTAACACTGCTTCCACTGGAAAGATCAGATACGGCCGTTATCTGTACGCTTAATGCAGTCGACAACCAGGGATGGAAAGCAGTATCAAAAACTCTGACTCTTTTCGGCCGTAATTCAGTTCCGAGTATAAATGCGTCGATGGTATTTACATCTCCTCTGGGCAAGCGGGATACGATAGAATTGGGGAAACCAAGCAGGTATGATCTTCAAGAGGATGATTCTCTGGAGTTTTTCTATTCTGTAAGTGATACAAATGATCAGGTGCTCGTCAGGGGATTTATTGAACTTGGAAGCAGAGAAAAATCCTTCAGGGTAGATTCTGTCGGGATGGGGGAGCAGGGCAGATATGTTATCCGCGGTGATACGCTTTCCATAGTAGATTCATTTACTGTTTCGGTTGTTGCCAGAGACCCGGACACCAGCATTTTATGCGTAACAAGAATCAGAATTAACCATTCTCCCCGTATTATTGGCTTGAAGGTGGGGGGGAGGAGTGTCAGTGATGGAGAAGTGCTGAGGGCAGTACCGGGAAATGGCATAACGATTCAGACTACGGTTTCTGATACGGACTGCACATTCTGGGATACTCTTACTTATCGTTTTGTCAACAGAGATTCCACTTACAGTTCACGGTTAACCGGAAACAGCTTTTCGCATCAGTACAGGCCTGAGAGAGGCGATTCACTTTTAACGGTTATTTGTTCCGATATATTCGGAAGATCCGATACGCTAAGGTTTTCAGTCAGATATCCCTGGTTTTCAATTGATACTACCCACTATCTCTCAGCCATAGACTCTCTCTCCAATGCAGCATCGCTGATAGTGGGATCCGGGGAGAAAGACACCATTGATCTGCCTCTTCTTAACAGCGGTACAGATACAATGCATGTCACTGGAATCGTTTTTAAGGGTAACAGTTCCAGGTGGCTTTCGGTAGTTATTCCACAGGACAGTCAGGATGTCGTATTTACTTCAGAAAACTCATCGGGTTTCAAGCCGCTTCTTCTTCCGCCATACCAGCCTCTGACCTGCAGTTTTATTTTCTCCGTAGAGAGACTGCTCGGTGACGGGATACTATCCGACACCGTGATACTTTTTACCAGTGATCCCCGCCATCCCTCCGATACAATTCCAGTATTTCTGGAGTACAACGATCTTCCCCGTGTGATCTCTGTAAACCCTGATTTTATTGCCAATGTTCCTTATAAACCACTGGGTAAGCGTCTTTTGTACAGATTTCCCCCGCATGCGACAATACAGATTTCCTTTTCGGAGCCGATGGATACAGCGTTGACAAGGAGTGGAGTTCACCTTTGCAGTGTTCTTGACAGAGAGTTTACAGGAAAAGATGATCCGATCGGATACAATTACACATGGAGCCAGAACAATACCAGGCTCAACCTTACTCCATCATACCAAAAAGCCAGCCCGCGGTTCGGTTTTTTCCCTCCTGAGGGGCTTTTTATCCCTACAGATTCCCTTGAGGTTGTCATGACTGTTGATCTGACCGATGTGGCTCGCACCTCTCAGGGGCCTAATCGCCTGGATATCAACAATGATTTCCGAAGAGACAGCACCGGTCAGCAGAAGAGGGGAATGAGAGTTGACAGCATCGGTTTCAGCCTTCTGGGAATAATTCCCCGGCCAGACAGTGTGCTTGGGCTGAAACCCTCGATTACACTGGTTTTTTCATCACCTGTGTACGCTTCTTCAATTGATACTTCCCATAAAAACAATCGTTTCCTGAGAGTGCACTCCAGGTATAGCGGTAGTGCACCTCTTTCCTTTGACAGCATTGGCATTAGTTCAAACCGGGTGACTTTCCGGATAGCGGAGAGACTTTTTTATAATGACAGCATGTGGTGTACATACAGAGGGGTAAGTGCAAGGGATCTGATGGGGTTTCCGGCTGACAATGACGGTGACGGTATTCCATCAACGCTTTTTGATTCAAGTTCCACACTTGAGGATGTGAAATGGAGTTACAAGGTAAAGGGTATAGAGATTGTTGATGTCACACCGGAAGATGGGACAGTTGTTAAGGACAGTTTTCCACGCGTGACACTTCGTTTTTCTGAGCGAATTCTTCCAGGAACCATCGACTCCGATACCTTACCGTCAAACAGAAGCTTTATCTTCTCGACCTTATACAGCAGTGAAAGGTCGGGTTTCAGTTCGATAGAGTTTTCGCGGGACAGTTTTTCTGTGACCATTCAGCCAAAAGTCAGCTATTTCAGTGGGGACGTGATTAATTGTACATTCAGCGGTTTTGCATCCGATTATCGTTACGGCAGATCGGTAAATCTGCCTGCTGATACTGTGTCTGTATTTTCGAAAAGGGACTGGCAGTATTATTCGACAAATATGGGTTTTTACACTTATCCTAACCCTTACAAACCCGGTAAAGACCCCCGTCACTGCAGAAACAGCGGTCCATGCGGAATCTGGTTCAAGAACCTTCACAATCTCAGGCCATCTTCAACAGATCTGAGAATAAAGATATACAATATCAATGCTCATCCGGTTTTTGATTCTCACAAAGCAGGGGAGCGGATCCATCTGGAGCCTGGAAATTCACTTTTCAAGCCGCAGTGGTTCTGGGATACCCGCAATCAGGCTGGGGAACTTGTCAATTCAGGATTATATCTTTACTCCATATCGAATATGAAAGGCAAAGTGCTGATAAAAGGGAAGCTTATAATTGTTAGATAAGCGAGAAGCTACGCGTTTGCCATGGGAGCAGATTTTCGGTCCCGTTCACTCCAGATAAACTTATGCTGTGCGATTACCGGGTCCTCATTATCGATACTTCGCTTTATTTCCACTAACTCATCAAGGTTATTCAGGAAGGCATCCACGATTTGTGGGTCGAATTGTTTTCCCCGTTGCTTTTTGATGATTTCGCAGGCCACCTCAATAGGGTATGGCTCTTTATAAGGCCGTTTGGACGTGAGTGCGTCGAAAGTATCTGTGAGCGCCACGATTCTGGCGTTGAATGGAATGTTTTCTCCTGCGAGTTTATTCGGGTATCCGTTTCCATCCCAGTGTTCATGATGCGAGAGGGCGATCAGACGGGCACTCTGGAGCACTGCAGCTTTGGAGTTATCCAGAATAACAGCCCCTATTGTGGTGTGAGTTTTAATGATTGAAAACTCCTCATCTGTAAGCATACCGTTTTTTAGAATGATACTGTCTGGGATGCCGATTTTGCCGACATCGTGCATGGGGGAAGCCAGGCCAATGTTTTCAATCTCCTGGCTTGGGAAGCCAAGTTTTTCCGCCAGCAGCATGCAGTATCTGCCGATACGGGTGATGTGGTTTCCGGTGTCGTTATCTTTGTATTCTGATGCCAGTACCAGTCTGTAAATAGTGTCCCTGTAGGCATCCTGAAGATCGTGATGTGCTTGTTTGAGGTTGGCGATAGTGTTGCGCAACTCTGAGGAGTAGGTTTCCAGTTGATGGTTAGTGTCAATGATCTGTTTACGTTTAAGCTTTGACTGCTGATAGATTCCGCTTAGCTGGCGTGCGTATGTTTTTATTTGCACCTGCTGGATTTCGATTATGTTTTTAAGCTCCTGGTTTTTTTGCTGTTCTATCAGGAACAATTCACGAAGATCGGGGAGAGTGCCGACTGAGGAGTTGTCTTTTTTAGAGTCCATAATGCTTTCTTTACTTCACGTCCAGAAAGACTTCTGGCCAGAAAGAAGATTTTACCACAAACAGGGTGATTTTGCAAGAAACTTTTTGTGAAGAGAGGGGGTGTTATTATAATCCCGGGCCGGAATCGGAATGGCATGACTGTTACCGGTCAACAGGATTATAATTTAATTAAATCATAAAAAAATCTAAAAGTCAATCTAAAAACGCAAGTAGAGGAATATTTTTTTGCACGTCGAATAAAGAGATCTGATCCGATTATTTTGGAATATTTGGAAGTCAGACCTGTACACTCGTCATGATTTTTGGGAAATCTTATCTGTCTAGTCTGGGGTCAGGGCAGGGATTATCAATGGAGAAAACTAAAAATGCCCGGGGCCGGAATCGAACCGGCACGACCGTTACCGGTCAACGGATTTTAAGTCCGTAGCGTCTACCTATTCCGCCACCTGGGCATTAAAGAGAGTAAAAATGGGTTAAGTAATTTTAAAAGGCAAGAAAAAACCCTCAACAGATCACATGCGATCCGCCAAGGGTGTGGTGACCGTAGCTTAAGAGGGGATCATAAGATCCGCTGTTCGACCATGTGCTTAACAGCTTTGTACAGGTTGGTTTCCATTGGGTAACCATTGTACTTGATCTTCAACTTGATCTCTTCCACTTTTGCGATGCGCACATCAGGAATATCATCGATCAGATTGCGCATCTTCTGAAGGTTGAGAGAAGTATCAGAGAACTCAACCTGCTCCTTTTCAAGAACAGCCGTCGTGTTTTCCGGGGCTGCCTTTTTTCCGCTCTTGGCAGAGGGTTCATAAGGTTTGGCCCCGTAAGCCGAAACAACAGACTGGATATTCATGGCTTACCTGCCTTTCTTTCAGGGGCTTGCTTCCATCCCTGGAAGTCTGATCCCTCCCTGGACCTCTCCCCTTTGTTTTTGTCTCCCGTCATCCGTGGGAGATAAACTTGTGCTTTCATTCTATATATCGGTAATACAGGGGTACACTTTAGTTTTGTATCTGAAATATCCAAGATTTCTGCCCTTTGGTATGCTCATTGCTGTTTTCTGTTTAGCTTTGGGAGATGAGGGAGACATAATGAAGACCCTGAAAATCTGGGAGGAACTGATTAGTTTAAGCAGGTTGGAGGTGGATTTACTTTGTTGTTATGGTGAAGCGATTCCGGAGATCAGTGACCCTGGAATAAGAGCGGCTCTTGAGAATTTCCGTCTGGATCACAGTGAACATCTTGAGAGCTTTTTAGATGAGATAAGCCGCATATCTCGGGATATGAGTTTTTGTCTGAACCAGGAGCTTGATGGGACATTGCCTGGGGTAGTGAGGACGTTGGGAGGGAAGGAGTGCCTGGAGGTTTTGCTTGAGAATGAGCGTTATATCGGGAGGAGGTATGAATTTTTACTGGGATATAGCATGGAAGCCGAATTACGAGCTCAAATAGAGGAAAACTATGAAGATGAGCTGGATCATATAGAGTATTTGGAAGAGTTTGTCCCGGGTGGATCAGGGTTTCTAATGCCTGGGAAGTTATCGGTGTCAGCAGTTCCGGTATCGCCGATTCCGATAACTCACCGTGCTTCTCAGTCAGGTTGAAACGGCAGAGGCCGGAGGGCTCTCGGTATCTCTGTTTTTCAGGTCGTGGATTTTGGTTTTTATGGAAGAGCTGATCCGATCCAGATTTTTTTTTGCGGTCTCAAGAAGGGAGTCCAGCGAGCGTTCCAGTTGTGATGCAGATTTGTCTTCCATGCCGGTTTTAAGCTCGCTAACCGTGTCATCGATTTCCCTGAAGGCTTCGGAAATGGTTCCTTTTATCTCTTTTTTTGATTCCATATCTTTTGAGGCCATTTTTCTCATGATAATGCCCGCAACCGCAAGCACTGTAAGCGGGATTGCTGTGTAAGTGATGTTCCTTTTGACATCTGTCATATCTGGTTCCTTTCTTTGGGGTGTGCTTTATGGTTAGTATCGCAATAAGAATGCCAGTGCTTCACCTGAAACGGGTCCTGATTTTGCTCTCAACCTTATACGTGTATCAGAATCACAAATTTTCAGGGGCACTATAATGCACTACGATGAATTTCTTCAGGAGGTTAAGAAAAGAGCGGAGCTTGCGGATGAATCGGCTGCGGCGGCGATAGTGGATGCCTCTTTGTCAACTCTGGGAGAGCGGCTGAAGTCTGCAGACAGGGAGAGCCTGGGTGCTCAGCTTCCAAAGGAACTGAAAGCGGTTTTACATGAGAGACAGCCCGGTGACCTGTTTAATCTTGAGGAGTATTACAACAGGGTCGGTGCAAGGGCAGGGACAGGGTATAAGGATGCTGTCGGGTACTCCAGGGTGGTGATGAGTGTTCTTGGTATAGCTGTTACAGAGGGTCTCCTGTCGCAGATTCTCTCATCTCTTCCCGGGGAGTATGCTGAGCTCTTTGGCCAGAAGCCCCTGACCCCTCTTTCCCCGTCATCACTTCCGGAATGAGAACGTATTTTATTAATGGTGAACAAAGAAGTTTGAGAGGAGCAGAGGATGGCAGGTAATGAGGAGATACTGCGCAATGTCAAGGCGCAGCTTCGATCCGACACAAGAATAGACGAGTCGCGTGTCAATGTGGAGGTGGAGGATAGCCGTGTGATCCTTAGCGGGGTTGTGCAAAATCTTGCTGCGTTGAATTCTGCTGAAGATGCAGCAAGGAGTGTTGAGGGAGTCAGGAGAGTAGAAAACAGGCTTAAAATAGAGTACCCCGGGTTCAGCAGGAGAATAACTGATGAAAAGGTCGCAGAGTCTCTCCGCAGTGCTTTAGCTCTTGACCGAAACATTTATCAGGATTTTGTGCGGGTGTAT
Organism: Fibrobacter sp.; assembly: GCA_012523595.1. NCBI lineage: Bacteria > Pseudomonadati > Fibrobacterota > Fibrobacteria > Fibrobacterales > Fibrobacteraceae > Fibrobacter > Fibrobacter sp. The sequence goes on along the minus strand of JAAYIG010000197.1, from coordinate 48,072 downwards.
GTAGAGGAGGGGATGGTGACACTGAGGGGATCGGTTGATTCTTTCTGGGGAAAGGAGAGGTGCGCAGAGATTGCTTCGGAGATCGATGGAGTTCTTCAGGTAATAAATGAGCTTACAGTTGTTCCCACCCACAATGTTTCTGATGATCAGATTGCCACTGAGATCAGTGATGTTCTTGACAGGATGAATATGCTGGATCTGGAGGCGGTTACTGTGAAGGTTGAACAGGGGGTGGTCACTTTAAGCGGAAAGGTTCCGCACTGGAACTCTTACTACTCAGCAGAGTATGCTGCAAAAAACACCCGGGGAGTTAAAAATGTTATCAACGAACTTATCCTGGCATGATTAGAGGAGTATGAGATGACCCGTCCTTCCCAGCTTCAGAAGATTACCGACACCATTTGGGAACTTCCGTCCGGTTTTAAACCAGGCATGAGAGTCCCGGCCCGTATCTACGCGACAGAGAAGCTGATCGATGAGATGGATGAGGGTGTCTTCAACCAGGTCGCAAATGTTGCCATGCTTCCCGGCATAGTCAAATACTCCCTTTGTATGCCCGATGGGCATTGGGGGTATGGTTTTCCCATAGGGGGGGTGGCTGCGATGGATGTTGATGAAGGGGTGATCTCTCCCGGGGGAATAGGGTTCGATATTAATTGCGGGATGAGACTTGTGCTGACAAATCTTACTTACAGTGAGGTTCAACCGAGGCTTGGGATGCTTGTAGACCGGCTGTTTAAAGATGTGCCTTCGGGAGTAGGAAGCAGGGGGAAGATAAAGGTAGACAAGCGGGAGTTCATGAGAGTTGCGGTAGAGGGGGCAAGATGGTGTGTTAAGAACGGATATGGGTGGCAGGAGGATCTGCAAAGGACAGAAGAAAACGGTTGCATAGAGGGTGCGGAACCATCCAGGGTAAGTGAGAGGGCAATTGAGCGCGGAATTCATCAGCTTGGGAGTCTGGGATCTGGAAATCACTATCTGGAGATTCAGGTTGTCAGGCCTCAGCACATTTTTAACCAGCATATAGCTTCACTGCTTGGGATTCGAACAGAGCAGGTGGTAGTGATGTTTCATTGCGGGAGCCGTGGATTCGGGCATCAGATGGCAACCGATTACATACGGGTATTTCTCAATGCCATGGGCAAATACAAAATCACTGCTCCTGACAGGGAACTAGCCTGTGCACCATTCAATTCATCTGAAGGACAGGCCTATTTTGAGGCGATGAAATGTGCTATAAATATGTCTTTTGCCAATCGACAGATCATCCTTCATCAAGTCCGCAAAGCCTTCTCTGAGATTTTCGGAAGGAGTGCTGAGGATTTAGGAATGCATCAGGTATATGATGTTGCTCATAACACCGCCAAGCTGGAGACTCATGTGGTTGACGGAGTAGCAAAGAGGCTTCTGGTTCATAGAAAGGGTTCTACCAGGGCGTTTGGTCCCGGGATGGAGGGGGTACCGGAGGTGTACAGGGAAACCGGGCAGCCGGTCATAATAGGTGGAAGCATGGAGACTGGTTCTTATCTTTTGACCGGGGTTTCTGAGGGAGCCCGGAGTTTTTACTCCACAACACATGGGAGTGGTCGTGTGATGAGTCGTAAGGCAGCAAAGAAGCTTTTCAGGGGCAAAGAGCTTCAGGAGAAGATGGCAGAGAAGGGGATCTATACCAGAACCAGTTCCTATTCCGCACTGGCTGAAGAGGCCGGAGGTGCGTATAAAAATATCGATGAGGTGGTTGAGGCTGCCAGTCTGGCGCAGATAAGCCGCCCGATTGTGCGTTTCTCACCGATAGGAAATGTGAAAGGCTGAACGATGCCCTATGAATATCTGGAAGATATAACTACTTCTGATGCTGCATTCAGGGCCTGGGGAAAGACGTTGGAGGAGCTTTTCACGGCTGCTTTTGATGCTACCACAAACCTGATGGTGGAGGATATTGATTCTGTTGGAGAAAAAGAGATTCGCTCTGTGAAAGTCGAGGACAATTCTGAAGAGATGCTGCTTTTCCAGGTTCTTCAGGAGCTAATCTATTTAAAGGATGCCTTCCGGCTGTTGATGCGGCTCAAGAATGTTTCAATTGAGAGGCGCGGAGAATCGATTGTTTTTGAAGGAATGGCTGTTGGAGAGGAGATAGATGACACCAGGCATAATCTGGCAGTGGATGTAAAAGCTGTTACTCTGCACCATTTTCAGGTAAAGGAGACCGGTTCGGGGTGGGAGGCTGTTGTTGTGCTTGATGTTTAATCTGATTTCTACGGTGTGATGGCAGGGTATTGTGATGGCAGGGTATTGTGATGGCAGGGTATGAGGAACCGTTTGTAAAACATCTTTGACAAACGGCAGATGTCGGGCAGAATAAATTTGCGATAGAGGGGTTTGATATGGCTTTTGAGAGAGAGATGGAACACGAGGTGCGCATTCCGATACTTTCTGATGATGTCAATCTCAGCGGGAGTCTCTACATACCGGAGACTGCCCAGGGTCTGGTTTTGTTTGTACATGGTTCTGGGAGCAGCAGGTTCAGTCCAAGAAACAGGTTTGTTGCTCAGTATCTTAATAATGGTGCTTACGCGACACTTCTCTTTGATCTGCTGACCCGATCTGAGGAGGCTGCTGATCTGATAAGTGCAAACCTTCGCTTTGACATAGATCTTCTTGCCAGGCGTTTAAGTGCTGCAAGTGACTGGGTTGCTTCACAACCCGATCTGAAGACTCTTCCCCTTGGTTATTTCGGAGCGAGTACTGGTGCTGCTGCAGCCATTTCAGCCTCTGTGGGTCGTACAGACGTAAAAGCGATTGTCTCCAGAGGAGGCAGGCCAGATATGGCAGGTATTGATCTGGGCAGGATCAGTGCGCCGATTCTTCTGATTGTGGGTGGTGATGATTATCAGGTTTTAGAGCTGAACCGAAGGGCACTTGAGGCTATCAGGGTTCCGGCTAAAAAACTGGAGATAGTTCCCGGAGCCACGCATCTGTTCGAGGAGCCGGGAGCATTGGATGAAGTCGCACGGCTGGCGGTTGACTGGTATATACAATACCTGCATTAAGGTTTGAAATCAGGCGACCTGTTGCTCTGAGCGGAATTTTCCGGGTGTTGTACGGTGGAATTTCAGGAAATATTTCTCCATTTCCTGGGCATTCTGAAAGCCGCACGCTTCTGCCACAGTAGCTTCATTGCAATGAGAGGAGCGCAGTCTTTCCTTTGCTATTTCGGTGCGGTTATACATCAGGTAGTTTTGGAATGACAATCCTGTAAATGATTTTATCAGTTTGTTAAGTTTTTTGGCAGAGATCTTAAGGTCTTTTGCAATGTCTTCTTTGGCTGCATTTTTCTGGGTAATTCGCTTCTCCATCGCTTCTTTTATCCTCTCAAATGCTTTTTCATCAACTTCAGATCTTCTAGTGGTCCCGCCTGTACTGGTTTTTTTAAGAGAAAAGATGAGCAATTGAACCAGGAGTGTTAACATGAATCCGGAACCGAAAGAGATACCCCCAATCAGCAACCGGTTTTTATAAAATGGCTTTGGATGGAATTTGACAGATCCCCAGACAAAGGGGCTGTAGGATGCTGCAGGGCCGTGGTTGATCCATGGACTCCTGACAATGTTGTTTCCTACAAGTGTTTTAACCACCAGATTACAGGCAATTTCTTCGGGTAGAGGAGTTGCGATTTTTTCCAGAGGAATTGAGAAATAGATCTTAAAACCCTTGAAATCCACTTTGGTCACCTGGTGTCTAAAATCACAGGGTTCAGTGCTGGTAGTGAGTTTAAAGCTTCCGCTGGAATCAAATTGAGGATTATAGATGATTCTGTAGGGCTTTCCGTAGAGAGGAACTGCATAGGAGAGGATATCTTTGTCTGGGTAAGGTTTTCTACTCATGGATGGGTCGAGCATTATTTCCATACCCATACCTGCGAGCTCTTCACGTGTCACATTGGCATAAAACAGGGGGTCTTTAACCTCAAGCAAAACTGTTATATCATTCTCATTCCAATATAGAGATGAGGTTACGGTGCCTGGAGAGCGGGCATATTTTAAAGAGATTGTATCTGATTTGATTTTTTTTGTGCCTTTATGATCGTAGTGGATAGTTTTCAAAGGCCTTTTAATTGGGTGATGAACAAAGAATACGCCTTCTCTTTTGGTTTCCACTTCTTTCCAGTTACCCATAGTGGCTATGGCAAGAAGAGAGACACCGGAGATGAGCTGGTTAGGGATTTTTGAAATATCCCACACCGTTTGGAAAGGAGCTTTTGAGACTGCGCCCAGGTCAATAATCACTGCTGAGTCTTTGGCATTCGTATATCGGGCTTGAAATTCGACTCTTCTTATTCTGGAATCAGATTCCACCAGTAGTGTACAGATGGGGGTATTTATAAGCAATCCTTGCTCAGGCAGGGTAAAGCTGATAGATTCCTGTGAGGAGGCTATTGAGAACAGGGAGATGAGTAACAGACAGGCTAAATTGTTTCTGAAAATTAAGCCGGAATTCATTAAAAGATTCCTCTTGGAAAGAATATTCGGATAAGCTTAAAATAATAAGCGATTTTGTTATTAGAAAGCATTTAGAGTAATATTGTTGAGCTTATAATTGAGGCGGGTTTTTTTTGAATGAGAAATGGGCGCAGCTGGACTCGAACCAGCGATCTCCGCGATGTGAACGCGGCGCTCTAACCAACTGAGCCATGCGCCCGGGGAACTGCATAAAATAGAACGGTTATACAAAAGAGTCAATCTTTTTTGGTACTAAACCGCAAAACGATTATTTCGTCTTTGATCAAGATTGGTGCAGTTATACAGTGCTTTATTGTATAATTGTCTTTTCGGTCTGGATATGCAGTGGTCGATCATACCTTTCCGGTTTATGATTTAAAGTGCAAATCTATGGTAATGCAGAGGATAAGAAGTTATTTTATGGTAAGATCTTTATTTAATGGGGACAGGTAAATACTGACATGAGGAGCCTGATAGAATCCGGAATCGCGGTTTTAGCAGCCGCCCTTTTTACAACGGGTGATGCCCGGTCAAGTTTCGGATTTTACTCGGATATAAATGATTATTTGATGAACGCTCCTTATTCCGAAGCTCTTGCAGGTGCAGATTTAGGCACTAGTTCCGGAATCTTTCCTGCAAGCACTCCTGCAAATCTGGCTTTTGATTCTCTTAACACTCTATCGCTCTCCTATGCCAATTATTTCCATAACACCTTCAGTACTTCGCTGCTTTCATTCAGTTCACAAGCAGGAGAAAATATTGGATATGGAGTTACCCTGGGGTACACATTTTTGCCTGATGTGGAGATAACCGCCAACTCAGATACAAGCGAAAACGGTGATCCGGTTTATGACCCGGAGATAATCTCTCTGTCGAGGATCTATTTTCGTGCTGGATTGGGGTGGAAGTATCATCTTAACAAGTCTGTCATAATAGCGGCAGGCGGGGCAATTAACGGGGGGCGGGTAAACCTTTCAGAATACCGTGGATATAGCATTGGGATGGACCTTGGGACCAGGGTACTCTTCAGTGATCCCGGGATATCTCTGGCGATTTCTTTTGAAAATATAGTGAGAAGTGTTGTGTATTGGAGCGAATCTTATCGTCAGAGAGTTTCTCCCCATATCAGGGTGGGGATAGGCTGGGAGAGGGAATTCCCTTATATTTACGGAAAGGTGCTGATCGTGTATTGCACGCCGGATCTTCTGTCCAATGAGGGAATTAACTATATTGGGAGTGATGAATTAGCCGACGGTGTTGGTATCGAGGGACCTGAATTCCGCAGGGTGTCCAGGAATCCATCGATGCTTTTTACGGCAGGCAGATACGGACTGGAGTATACCATTATGAGCAGGCTTGCTTTGAGGGTGGGTTTGACTCAGGGGAAATTCAGTTTCGGAGCCGGAGTTAATCTGTTTGGCGGACGGGCAGGGCTTGATTTTGCCTATTCATCTGTGATGGCGTTTGCCGGAGCAAGTCAGATCAGTTTAACTTACCGTTGGTAAAAAACATCTTTGATTTTGTTTCTGAGAATCTGAATGAGCCTTCAAGAAGAATGCCTTGTCTTACTGGCCGATAATGATCAGAGCCTCTGTTCGGCCGTTTCAAAATACCTCTCTTCTGTTGGAATCAAGACAGCTTTGGCTTATGATGGTTTGCAGGCGATGGAGATGCTGGAGCAGATCAGGCCTCATGTAGTTGTTGCGGACCTGAAGATGCCGAAGATGGACGGGCTGGAATTTCTTAAGAATGCCGGGAAGATGATTTCCACTACACCGGTTATTATTACCGCACTCGATCCAGATCTCGATGTAGCGGTGAAAACAGTCCAGAGTGGTGCCTATGATTACATCCTCAAACCCTATCAGTTTGAACTGCTCCTTCAGAAGATAAACCAGGCTATTAAATCTACCCGTTTGATGCGTGAGAATTTCATGCTCAACGAGATGGTTTCTCTTTACGATATCACAACCAGGCTTACCACAACCCACAACCTTGACGAATTACTTGATATCACATTTCAGTTCTGCCTTGAGGTATCAGAGGCCGAGAGCGGATCTCTTCAGCTTATAGATAGAGAGAATCAGGAACTGGTCATGGTGAGGCAGAAAGCCATCAATTCATCAAGTGTCCGATCATCGCTTGCTGACCTGACAGAATGGACTATTTCCAAGTGGGTGTTTACTAATGGAAAATCGCTTCTGCTGGCGGATGGTAAGACTACTCCTGAAACTGGACTGAATTTCTCGAGACAGGACATATCGTCAGCCCTTTCAGTGCCTATTAAAGTTTCAGGAGAAACTATAGGTGTAGTGAATCTGAACCGTACCAGCAAGTCTCCTCCCTTTAATCTTTTCAATAAGAGCGTTATCGATGTACTGGCATCACAGGCCGGTGTAGCTATCAACAATGCCAATCTTTACCATTCCATCAATCAGAAGCTCGATGAGCTGATGCTCATATCCAGCTATTCCGAACGGCTTATGGGACTGGTTGATAAATACGATGTGATAAGGTGTCTTTATGAGACCGCGATTCGCAACTTCCCCCTCGATTTCATGGGCTTTCTGGTGGCTCAGCGCAGAACTCATGAGTTTATGTACTGGTCAAGGGGAGAGGTGGAAGATGACATAGTGAGGGAGATTCGCAGAGAGGTTATAGAGAGTTTTAACACTGCAGTTTCCGGACACATAAGCGAACGTAAAGTTTTTATCAGAAGGATACAGCTTTCAACGAAGACATCCGGGTATCTGAAACTTCCATTGGCGTTCAGGTACGTGATGCCGGTTGTATGGGAGGACCTTAAGTTCGGCGCCATTTTCTTTGGATCATCAAGAGAGATGCCGGGAGAGTCCGAAAAGAAGGCACTTCTGTCCAGTCTTGTAAGTCAAACAAGAATTGCCCTGACAAATTCAAAGCTTTACAGTGACATGAAGGAGAATTATATCCGCACAATCAAGGCTCTTGCGATCGCTGTAGACGCTAAAGACACCTATACTCACGGGCATTCGGAAAATGTGATGAACATTGCAGAAGAGATCGCCCGGGAGATGAGGATTGACGAGAAAAATGTAGGGATTATCCGTGATGCCGGACTGCTTCATGACATAGGAAAGATAGGAATCCCGGGATATATTCTCAATAAGCCGGGCCCTTTGACATACGAGGAATTCAATGGCATCATGAAGACTCACAGTACTCTGGGTGCCAATATAGTCAAAGATGTTCCATTCCTTCATGATCTTCATGACCTTATACTTCATCATCACGAACATTATAACGGCGGCGGCTATCCTGATAATCTCAAGGAAGATCAGATTCCGATAGGTGCAAGAATTTTGCATGTTGCCGATGCTTTCGAGGCGATGACTTCCAACAGACCTTACAGAGACAGTCTGGGAAAGAAAGAAGCTATAAAACGTCTGATTGAAGGAAGCGGGAAGCAGTTTGATCCAATTGTCATCAAGGCATTTCTCAGGGTCGCTTCACGGAAAAACTGGCTTGATGAGAATTCATCGCTTGACGAAATGGAACAATCCCAGAGACAGGAAGTATAAAATCACAGGAATCAGAGCTGCTTCAGTGGCGGCTTTAACCATAAGGAAAGATTTTTACTGCTTCATTTTTGTATCTGAAGTATCTTTACAGAAACATAGATATCAGATCCTAAGTATAGCACCAGCATAAAAAAATCCCCAACATCCGCGCCGGTTTCATCCGGCTCAGAGAGGAAAAAAATGGATAAGAGAATCATTCTGACGGCGATCTGCTGTTTTGGGCTGTTCTGTGGCAAGGGTGAAAACAAGGATGCGGCGGTAATTGTGGAGGGCAAAACGATTACCCGTAAACAGGTCGAAGAGGCTGCTGATCTTATTCACAAGAGCATGGTAAGCATGTTTCCCACAAAAGCCTTTGAAGGGGTCTCACCAGAATTGTTGAAAGGTGCTGCCAGACAGCTTATTGCCAATGAGCTTCTGCTGAAGGAGGCTGACAGGCGCAAGCTCTCTTTTGACAGTATGATGGTGGACAGTGCGTTTAAACAATTCAAGGGCAGGTTTGGTGATGATGCCACTTTTAAGCGTGAATTGGCAGCGATGGGGCAGACTGAGGAGGGGATAAAGGGTGAGATGCAGAAAGGTGCACTGGTTGATACTCTCTTGAAAACAGTACTGAAAGATATCGATTCCATAAAAGAAGAGGACTGCAAGACATTTTATGAGGAAAATCGAACCAGGTACTTGAATCCTCCGAAGTCACGGGTGAGCCAGATATTCTTTTCATCAGATACCTCCACAGCAACGAGGGAGAAAAAAAGGGCTGAGGCGCAGAAAGTGCTGGATCAGATAAGGGGTGGGGCGGATTTTTCCAAAACAGCAACCAGATTTTCGGGTGGTGATATCGGGTGGTTCAAGCGGGGAGATCTGAAACCTGAACTTGATACAATAATCGCAAAATTGAAAACTGGTGAAGTCAGTGATCTTGTTCCGACAGAAGCTGGATTTCATATTCTGAAGAAAACAGATGAAGAACCTGGAAAACCTCTTTCGTTTGATGAGGTCAAGGATCGTATCCGGATTTCCCTTGAATTGAGGCAGAAGAATGAATTTGTCACTTCATATGTTGACAAGCTGATTTCACAGGCAGATATCCGTTACAAAGACACATCGCTGGTATATGTGCCTCCTGTGGACAGTGGGAAAAAATGAGTCTTTTTGTTCCTGCAAATCTGCTTTACAGGCAATTGGAATCGGGGATTTATTAAAAAAAGTGGTATCAGAGAAGCTCGCTTAGGCTATGCTAAGTGAGCACAATCATTAATATTTACAACATTTCGATATTAAGTCGCCATTCTTAGTAAACGTCAAACTAATTGACTGATCAAATGAGGTTGAAATAACATTTTGATTTGAATTCGAACCGTCTCGAAGAGAGCCAAGAATTGTCACTTCAACTACAACACTATCACCTAACATTATATGACTTATATAGTTTTTCAGGTTCATCTATGTTTCTGTAAATTTCACATATGTGTTCCCTGATAAATTTGTTTTCTTCTAAAGTAAAACTGGGAATTTTTTCAAAAATGCGAAATCTTTTGCTATTCGATTTTGCATGAAATTATATGTAATAATTATTCCCAATGTGATTCCCAAAAGAAAAGTTAAAATAGCCTTTCGCATATTAAACGATCCATTTCATACAGAATCTGAAATCAAATATGGATTTTTATCTGCGCTCGCAGATAATGTGTAATGTTACCTTTTGAGAATCTTATAGCACTCATTTCTCAATCCTCCAAGGTTTCTCCAATGTAACACCAAAGGCATGGTCTGTCTATATCAGGATTCTTTCTCCACCCGGTATTTACCGTATTTTAGCTTCAGATCATGCAACTGGTAGGTGTCTGCATCGGGTTGCATTCCCGCTTTGAAAAGTGTATCCATCATTTCCAGTTGATCGACGGTGCTTTTAAGCTTTTTCAGATCAGGAGTAAAGACCTCGGAGAGGCTTTTTCGTACACCGGGGTCTTGTTCAGCTTTGTTTATCATCCTTATACCATAAGGACCAAGCAGTTCTTTAAACTGGGCTGAATGCGCGTTGAACCATTTTTCGGTCCGGAGATTCTCTACCTGTTTTTCTATGAAAAACCAGATGATGCGGAAAAGAATAGATCCGGCAACCCATATCCACCAGCGGGGTTTTATTAAGTAGTATGCCAGAGCTCCGGCAAGAATTGACAAGTATAACCGATAGAAGCCTGTAAATCTCATACTGTTTATTTGCTCTGCAGGAGGCTTTTTATAGAAGCGGCAATAAGTTTTGCAGCCTCATCACTTATTCCGGGTTTTTCTCTGCATTTCAGTATTCTGGCTGCATTCGGATTAATCCCGGGTTTGAGAGAAGAGTGAGATTTTGGTTCCTGTTTGGCCTGTACTGATTCTCTCAAATGGCTATTTCTGGCCAGGAAATCTGCGATATCCCTGCTCTTGGAACCTTTTCTGCACGGGTTCTCCGACATTCTCCTGTAGCCATTGGGAGTTGGATATTGCGGTTTTTCGTACACCTGAGCAACCCGGGTTATGCGTTGAATTCTCGGTCTATGATTTCCGAGAGGAAGCGGTCGATAGAGACAGGATAATACTGGAATCTGGGCCCGAATATCAGGCCGGTTCTGGTGTTTTCCTGCTGCATGAGTTGATCATTGATCTTATCCAGGTGTTCCTCCGGACTGGTTTCATAGTTATCTATTTGGAATAATTCACTTTTGACTTTAAGATTACTTCTTCCGCCGTGTACAAATGAGAAAACTCGTCCCTGAATCTCTTTATCGAATGTTTCAGGGTCAAAAATATCTTTGAATGTTTCCTGCAGTGCATAAGGAGATATAAGAAACTTGGGAGAGACATTGATCTTTCCGCTAATTTCAACAGTACGGGACGGATTTTCATCATCAGGGGAAATAAGAATGTATGAAAGCTGATGGTATCCGGAGATGATACCGGAGATTGGTTTACGAAGGATTCTGGTATTGTAAAAGACTTCCCGTGATGTATCGTCCTGGTTCCACATAATCCTGTTTAAAATAAATTATGCTGAATCGATCTTGTTCCGGTAATTACTCCTTTGTAATTCGTTTAAGCAGGTAAATTTATTGAGGAACTGCACTTCTCAGTCTTGCTGCTGAATTTTCAGTAAACGAGCGTTTTCCTCGGGAAGGTCGGGATTGATGAAGAATCCGGAACCCATTTCAAAACCAGCTCTGGTTAGAATCCTGGGGATTGTCTGGATATACCAGTGGAGGTGGGGTTCTTCGGATTTGAATCTGGTGTAGGAGTGAATAAGATAATTATAATCCGGATCCCCGAGATGGTTGTAAAGTAGTGAAATCAGATCCCGCATCATCACAGAGAGGTCTTCTTTCTCTTTTTCAGAGATGCTGCCGAAATCGGCAGTGTGTCTTCTGGGCAGTGTCCAGATTTCGTAAGGTACCTTTGCAGCGTAGGGGATAAATGAGACAAAGGAATCATTTAGTGCTATGATTCTTTCTGATGCATCTATTTCAGTATGCATCAGGTCACAATAAATACAGCTTCCCATGTCGTCGAAATACTCCTCGGCTCTGATCTCCTGCAGCCGGATAGACCTGGGTACTGTGGGGGAGGCTACAATCTGGGAATGGGGATGGGGAAGTGATGTTCCGGCGCGTTTCCCATGATTTCTGAAAATGGTTACCATCACAACATTTGGATCTTTCATCAATTCTTTGTACCTGGTATGGTACGTTTCAATAAGGGATTGCATCTGCTGGTATTCAAACTGATGGACTCCTTTGTTATGGCGGGGGTGATCGATGATTACCTCATGGTGGCCGTAGGCTCCCATGCAGAGGTAAAAGCCGGTTTTTTCCCTCTCTATATTGCCCTCAGGACTGAGGGCAGGGTAGAGGTTGGGGACTGAACGGGTACTCCACTGCTGATCACCTATACCCAGAGTTTCAAAGAGGATGCCCGGGAGCATTTTTTCGTTTCCGGGGCAGAAAGGACAATTGGGATCGTATCTGGGAAGCTGATGATTGGCAGAGTCAGTTTTGACGTGATGGGGTCTGGATTTACGTGCGGAAGAGAAAATGACCCATTCTTTACTGATGGGGTCCTGCCGCATACAGTTGATTCTTTTTTTATTGCTCATTGTTGATCTGCTCAGGTCTTGATTCGGTAAATAGTCTCAAAGGAGTTAAAGATGTCTATTTCCTGTTCGAGCAGGCGGGTGAGAAGAAATTTCTCTTTCACTGTTTGTCTGGCAAGTTTTCCCATTCTGTGTGCCAGATCCGGGTTCTTCAGCAGTTGTACAATTCTATCCGCAGTCTCTTCGATGCTTGAGACCAGAAAACCATTTACACCGTCCTGAATCTGGTATTTGATTCCACCCACATTTCCGCCTATAACCGGAGTGCCTTTCCACATCGCCTCGGTGACTGTCAGTCCGAAGCCCTCTCTTATTGATTTCTGCAGAACGACACTGGCTTTACTCTGAAGAGCGTTTACAAGTGCAGTATCCTCATGGCTCATTATGATGATCCGTTCATCGCGGTGGTGAAGCAGAGAATCGTAAATGCGTTCTCCCTCAGGATCATCAGTGGCTGGCGCCCCCAGAAGTACCAGGGTGGCATCGACTTTTTTCCTGGCAATCATAAAAGCCCTGATTACTCCTTCCGGATCTTTACAGGCATCAAACCTGGAGATCTGGACAACCAGAGGCAAATCGGTGGGGATATCGTAGTGTCTGAGCCTTTCCTCCATCTCCTGATCAGAGAGCTCTTTGTTTTTAATGGCAAAAGGGTCTATGGCAGGCATGACAAAGAACTGTGGTGTTGAAAGACTCTGCTTGTATTCGGGAATACTCAATATTACTCCATCGTACAACTCAATAAAGGGTACCAGGTAATCCCACATCATTTTATTGGGTGAAGAGAGATCAATGTGGCATCTCCAGAGCCATGGCCCTTTCTTTTTGTAGTGACGGATCATGGGCAGGGGTTGAGGATCATGTACAACGACAAAGTCATGCCGGATGTGGTTTCTTATGACGTTCTGGTAGTTGATATGTTCGTAAATCTGTTCTTTGCGATCTGTGAGGTGGATTTCGCTGCCCTGCAGTGCATTGTGCATCTTTTTGGTGATGGAGAAAAAATCGGATGATCCCTGAATAATTCTCCATCCGGTGTTAATCCCTGTAGCATTCATTAACAGGGTAAGTGATGAGAGAAGTTCGGCTACCCCCCCGCCGTAATATGTGGAGCTTATGTTTGTGATATGCATTCCCTTGAGAAGCTCGGCTTTTTTGAAGATCCGATCAATTGTTTCTGCTCCTACAAATTTTTCATAGTCCTCAAGTTTGGGAATAGAAAGCTTATTAAACAGTTCGTCTTCCATTTCCATTTCCTTTTATTTGAACTGATTGTTCATGCTGGTGATCGATGGTATTTAGAGGTGGCAATTTTTGTGCCGGTAAGATATGGTTTCTGAGGCCGGGGTTTGGTTATTTTATTAGTTTAGATTCTCTCCCCGGGGGTGAAAAGTGGCTTTACATATTAAGCCACAGATTTACTTCGAGGATGAAATCGTGGCTTAAGTTGTGAAGTCATAAAATCACCTTAAAGGTGAAACAATGAAAGGACAATTCTGGAGAATCCAATGGCAAAAAAACTGCGTGCAGGTGTCACTGGCGCTGGTTGGCCGGCGTGGCAGCATATCAGGGGCTACAAAAAATCGGCAGATGTTGAGCTTGTGGCTCTTTGTGATCAGAATAAGCAAAAGCTTGATAAGACAGCCGATCAATATGAAATCCCAGATCGATATCAATCATTTGACGAGATGCTGGAGAAAGGTGGGCTGGATATAGTAAGTATCTGCACCCCGAATTATCTTCACGCCGGGATGGCTATAAAGGCGCTGGAGAAGGGAAAGCATGTCCTTTGTGAGAAGCCAATGGCGACATCTGTATCTGATGCTGAAAGAATGATTGAAGTCTCGAGACGCAGTAGCGGCATGCTTATGGTTGCTCATCAGCAGCGTTTCAGTCCTCAGGCGCAGTACCTGAAAAAGCTTATCTCTGCTGGCGATTTTGGGGAGATCTATCACGTCAGGGCATACTGGGTAAGAAGAAGGGGAATACCGGGGCTGGGGGGATGGTTTACAAGGAAAGAGAAGTCTGGAGGAGGTGCGCTGCTGGATATCGGTGTACACTTACTGGATCTTTCTATGTGGTTTCTGAATTTTCCCGATCCTCTACAGGTGATTTCATCCTGGGGAAGTAAATTCGGAGTAAAGGGAAAGGGTGCCAGTGTATCGTATCCGGCGATTAACAATGAAAAGGATTTTCTGTTTGATGTAGATGATTACGTATTTGCTCAGATCAACTTTGCCGGTGGATCATCGTTGCAACTTCAGTGCAGTTGGGCTGGACATGTAAAGGGAGAGGAATTCAATATGGAGATATGGGGAGAGCGGGGTGGGGCAAGGTTGGTTCCGCTTGAGATCTATACTGAGCACAACGGAGTACCGGTTGACAGCACTCCGCTTCTTCAGGAATCAGACCCTTTTGAGGAGGAGATCGTTGATTTTGTGGCCTCTATAAAAAATGGAACGACTCCCTCATGTCCTCCGGAAGAGAGTATTAAAACTGTAGAACTGGTAGAGATGATCTACAAGTCAGGAATTCCGGAGAAAAGGGGCGTTCTGGAGCCAGAAATTGTCGGCTAAGCGCTTTACCGGGAGATCTTGAGGATTTTGTACTTCTGAACCCCTCTTGGAGCTTTGGCTTCAACTGTTTCACCGACACTATGGCCTAAAAGTGCTGTTGCTACAGGTGAGTTTATAGAAATCCTGCCTTCAGCGGGATCTGCTTCATCAGATCCGGTCAGTTCAAAGACCACTTCTTCTTCGTAGGTCATATCCCAAAGGGTGACTTTTGATCCCAGAAATACTTTATCAGTTTGAACAGATTCCGGTTTGATAATTTCGGCACGGGAGATCTTCTCTTCGAGTTCTCTTATCCGAATCTCATTCAGTGCAAGCGCCTGCTTTGCTGCTTCATATTCTGCGTTTTCCCTCAGATCACCAAAAGAGCGGGCGAGGTCGAGTTGTTTGGCTATCTCCCTTCTTTTGGATGTTTTCAGGAATTCAAGATCCGCCATCATTTTGTCGTATCCATCTTTGGAGAGATACACTTTTTCCATTTTAAAAAAAACCTCCGGTTCGGCCGGTTTGGACCGGTCGCTAAACTATAGATTAACAGTAAAATTGGAATCTAATTCAAACTGAGCAATTAAGTTTTTATGCTGAAAACAGAAATCCGGATACCGGGTTAGAATATTATAATACAAAACTCACACTAAAGACAAGGTTTGAAAAACCTGTCACTCTGAAATCGGAGCAATTTATTGATTAATAATTCCGAATTTTAACGTGAGGATATTGTAATTTGAACAAAACTGTCCCACATTACCGGAAATTCCGGCAGATTCTTCCAATGCCTGGAGATATATTTTCAATATATGGAAAAATTATCAAAATTACAAGAGATATTGAGCAGATATGATTCTGCTGTGATCGCCTTTTCTGGAGGGGTAGACAGCACATTTCTTGCAAGGATTGCAGCAGATGTAACAGGGAACAATGTTCTTCTGGTGACCGCATCTTCAAGTACCTATCCTGTACGGGAGCTTGAGGAGTCAAGGAAACTGGCTTTATCGTTGAATATGAAGCACAGGGTAATTGTTTCCGAGGAACTTGACATAGCGGGATTTTCCGAGAATAATCCGGACAGGTGCTATTACTGCAAGCTGGAACTCTTCAGGAAAATTACACAGATAGCCTCTGAGGAGGGGTACGCTGTGGTGTTTGACGGAAGCAATGCTGATGATGTGCATGATTATCGTCCGGGCAGAAGAGCGCTGAGAGAGCTGGGAATTATCTCGCCCCTGTGTGAAGCGGGTTTTACAAAACAGGAAATCAGGGATATCTCGGCAAAAATGGGCCTGTCTACTGCATCAAAACCCTCTTTTGCCTGCCTTGCGTCAAGGTTCCCCTATGGGGAAAAAATAACAGGTGATAAGCTTTCCAGAGTGGGAAAAGCAGAAGATTCTCTGATAAAACTCGGGTTTCACCAGTTCAGGGTCCGCAGCCATGGTGATCTTGCCAGAATAGAAATTGAGAGCAGTCAGATGGATATGGCCTGGGCAATGAGGGGTGAAATGGAAAGAGTGTGCAGGGAAGCGGGGTTTACCTTTGCAGCACTTGATCTGAGAGGCTACAGAACAGGCGCGATGAATGAGGCGTTAAACCAGGCCGGGAATATTCAGCCTGGTGCGGCTGATTAAATATGCTGCATTGTCAGCTGCTTCACGATGTAAATGCTTTGTAAATTCGTTCCACAGCAGATTTCAGTTTTTCCTCGTTAAATTTGAAGAAAAAATGGAGGACTTCTCCAGGAAGCACTGTGCCACCGGAGGTCTCGAGTTCCAGATCCATTTTTTTGATCGCCTGGGCTGCTCCGGTCCAGTCGAAAGGAAGGCCTTTGGTCGCGATACTCATAACCTTTTTGCCTTTAAGATTTTTCAACTGTGCAAGGTACGACATGATTACCGGTGAAGCAGAGAAGGCCCATACCGGTCCTCCGAAGATTGCAGCATCGAATTCATAAATTTCCGGCGGATTTCTCAGTGTAAATTTACCGCCACTGGGAGTAACAGTACCCGTAGTCCGCAGAAGCATAATTTCGCAATCGTGTCCATTTTCGTTGAACCTGGCGGCAATAGTGCGTGCGAATTGCATCGTATGGCCGGACTGTGTGTGTAAAACTATCGCAATTCTCATAAGAGAGTTCCTTTCTATTTCAGGGAAGAGCCGGAATGGAGTCTGCAGGAATTGTCTTGCTTTTCATCCCGGAAAGAGAGAATTGGTCGTCTTTTACCTTCATAAGCGCATCGATATCACCAACCACTACGAATGTGAGATTTTCAGGGACCAGGTATTGTTTAGCGACCCTTAAAATATCATCTCTCGTCAATTTGCTGATTTTTTCCGCATATACTTTGTAATGATCCGGCTGGCGTCCATAGTACTCGTTCCAGGCATAAGTGGAAACGATATCAAAAGGTGACCGGAACATGGAGGGGAGTTCTCCGATAAGTGATGATTTGGCATTTGTTATTTCTTCTTCGGTTACTCCATTTTCCGCTATTTTTCTCACCTCATCTATGGTCAGAGCTACAGCCTGTGCAAAACTGGAGTTTTTAGTGTAGAAGTCAATTAAGAAAGTTCCGGGATAGTTGTAGTTTGATTCTGCATGTGAGTAAATGGAGTAAGTCAAACCTGCATCAGAGCGGATTTTTGTTCCAAGCCTCGAAGTGAAACCACCACCACCCAGTATCATATTCATAACGGATACTGCATAGTAATCAGGATGAGGGCGTTTGAACAGAGGAAGTGCAAGACGAACATAGGCCTGAGAGATCTTTTTATTCACAAGCAGACACTTAATAGATGGTTTGACTTCAACGGTTGGAAAACCTGATTCGTTCTTCTTTGTTGATCGAGGAAAAGCAGATTCGAGATTCTTGATCAGAGTGTCTTTTTTCAAACTGCCGGCAGCTGAGAAGATTATGTTCGCTGGAAAGATTATCTTTTTATGCAGCTTTACAAGATCATCTCTGGTAATGCTTTTTATCGATTTCGCTGTTGCCATTCTGGATGATTCTTCTCCGGGGTACATCACTTTTTTGTACGCAGCATTCAGTGTTGGAGCAGGGTTGTCAAAGCGGTGTAAAATGGCTTCCAGAAAAATCTTTCTCTCTTTTTCCAGTTTTTTTTCATCGAATGCTGGATGAAAGAGAATCTGCTCAAGAATATCCAGCGCTTCTTTTGTGTATTCAGAAAGGAAGGAGGCACTGAAGGTGAACTGTGTTTCACCTGCTGAGAGATTGAATTTCATTGCCATGAGATCGATCAGTTCAACCAGGGTATCAGCAGGGTACTTTTTTGTACCTCCCGAACGCATCAGTGTTGCCAGAAGGGAAGAAAGCCCCTCTTTACCCGCTGGATCGTTAAGTGATCCGTACCTGACAAACCCTGAAATCTGAACAAGGGGTAAAAGTGAGTCTTCTGCGATATAAACTATCATACCATTTTCCATCTGCAGACGATATGGTTCACCGGATGGGATGCTCCAGCCAAGTGAATCATATTTTAGCCCTGAGGGATGAGATGGAATTCTGGAGTTCTTCTGAGCATGTACAGAAAAAGTCAGAAGGAGTATTATAAACAGGAAAGCGTTATTTTTGTCACTGAATCTCATTCTCAGAAATCCTCTCTTTGTCGTTATTTCTTTACTGGCTGATTCTTGACTGGTTTTTTGGCTTTTACTGGCAGCAACTGTCCTATGGTCATCTTTTCGGGATCGAGCCATTTTTTTGCAGCAGCGGGAATCTCATCGGGTTTAAGTACGGCGATTTTTTCCGGGTAGGTGAGGAGATCTTTCCAGCTTCTGAGCCGTTCAAAGTATGCCAGACGATCCGAGATACCCTCAAGGCTCTTTAACCCGCTGACAAATGACATTCTGATCCCATTTGTAATTCTCATCATCTCTTTACCGCTTGGCTTCTCATTCGCTATTTTCCTTAATTCCTCAAGAATAATCTGTTCCACCTTTTCAGGATCTGCATCATTTTTAAGTTCCGCCCACACGTGGAATTCTCCATCCTGAATCCTGAAATTATTCTGCGCGCCCGCATTGGTACAGAGGCCCTCTTTGTCAACCAGACGTCTGTAAAGCCGGCCGCTGCGGCCTGAGAAGATCCCCTCAACAATATCAAGCTTGTAAAGATCATCATTGGGATATCCCGGGGTGTGGAAAAGTATGTCGATACGCGGCTTTCCCTGTTCATGCATGGTAAATCTGGTTACACCGACAGGTTCGGGTTCTCTTGTTACAACCTCCTGTTTGGGGACTGATGCTCTGGGTATCGTCCCGAAATAGCTCTTTATATCCCTCATAGCTTTTTTGCTGTCGATATTTCCCACCAGCACCAGCAGAGCATTATCAGGTGTGTAAAAACGCCGCACATGGTTTTCCATTTTCTCACGTGTATATGCCTGAATATCAGACATCCATCCAATGGTGGGATTCCGGTAGGGATGAGCCACGTAGAAGAGGGAGTTGAGTCTTTCCCAGTAGCGGTTTACAGGGCGGTTATCGTATCTCATTCTGCGCTCTTCGGTAACTACGTCCCGTTCACTGTAGAATTCACGCAGCACCGGATTTCTCATTCTGTCTGCTTCGATCCAGTAAAACAGCTCTACTTTGTTTTTCGGCAGTGTAACTATATAGGCTGTCATGTCATCGGACGTCCATGCGTTAAGACTGGTACCGCCGTTATTCTGGTACAGTTCCCATATTTCATCCTTCTTTATATGATTTCTCTGCTTTTCAAGCAGACTGAAAATGCTTGCGCGATAATGCTGTATCAGGGAGTCGGATTGCTCTCTGCCAAGCAATCTCTCTTTTTCCATCTTTTCAGCAAGAGAATCGATGGAACGCATGAGAGGGATTTCTTTCTGATAATTTTTGGTTCCGAGTCTTTTTGTACCCTTGAACATCATGTGTTCATACATATGAGACAGACCGGTGGTTCCCGGACCTTCATACATGGACCCTACAAAGTAGTAGAGTCTGCATGAGACTACTGCGACATTTGTATCCGGAACGACAATTATTCTCAGGCCGTTTCCCAGGGTGTCATAGTGGACCGGTATCTGGAGGTCGTTTGCGGCAGCCGCTGAAAAGAGGGACAGCAGCATTACAGAAAAAAGAATTCTCATGACGTTTATATCTCCAGGTTATTGATTGAAAGATCAATCAAAGTACGTTATGGGTGTTGAAGAATTGCCAAATCAAGAAAATATACATATTGTACGGTAGAATTTCAGGAGGCAACTCTTTCCATCAGGATTTCACAGATCTCTTTATCCTCAAGGGTTACGGGATTGTTTTTATTGCCGCTTTCCCGGATTATTCTGCCCAGATCTGCGGTAGTGATTCCATATTCGGAAAGTAATGGTATCTCTAGCCTGCTGGTGAGAGCACTGAGTTCTCTGCACAGCAGATCAAGCCCACTTTTTGCATCTGACTTTGTGTCACCTGAGAGGAAAAATCCTGCACGGGCATACTTTTTCAGTGCAGTTGATTCCGGATCGGTGGATTGAAGCTTTTCGATGTTTTTCTTTGTAGCACTGTAAAGGAGGGCTCCGCAGATTACCCCATGGGGAACAGGGAAGAATCCACCAATGGCGGAGGCGAGTCCATGGATTACTCCCAGGCCCGCATTTGCCAGGGTGATACCTGAAACCATCGATGAATATGCCAGAGCGGATCTCACTTTAATATTCTCTCCATCTCCTGAAGAGGCTGAAAGAAGATTATCCCTGATTAGAGGGAGAGCGCTTTCCGCCAGAGCATCTGTAAATGGAGATGCCTCAGGAGACACATAGGATTCCAGAAGCTGAGTCAGAGCATCCAGACCACATGCTGCGGTAATCCGGGGTGGGCAGGAGATAGTGAGTTCCGGATCAACTATTGCCAGATCAGGAACGAAATTGGGGTGACGCAGGGATCGTTTGAAGCCATCAGGACCTGTACGGCTCAGCACCGCATTGGCGCTTGCCTCACTTCCTGTTCCGGATGTCGTAGGGATGGCAATAAACGGGATCTTGGTTCCGGGATGCGTCTTGGTACCCACGACTTCCAGGTAATCTATGACTTTTTCTCCAATGGTAAGCATTGCAGAAACAGCTTTTCCTGCATCAATTACGCTTCCACCACCGATAGCGATTACCACGTCAATTTCTCTGTTGAGATTTCCTGAAACCAGATCATCGATTATCTCAGGTGAGGGTTCTCCTGAGAACTGATATTCAGTAATCATAATGCCGGATTTTTCAAGCTGAGCCCGGAGTTTCTCTTTCTCTCCGGATTCACTCAGAGATCGTGCTCCGCTTATAACCAGAGCGTTTTTTCCGAATGCACGGGCAATGGGGCCCAGTTTTGACCTCTGTCCAGGCCCGAAAAGAATTTGTGGTGTATGGTAGAACTGGAAGTTTGGAAGTATCATTGTTTTCTGCCGGATTGTAAAGGGTTTATCAGGGATGTATTGCTTTATATTTGACAGCTTTCCTTGGTTCAGCCATCCAGTCTGCAACCGTATCACGCCATGCCAGATAGTGTGCGGTTTTTTTATGCGCTGCAGCGGAGTCCTCTGAATCGTATGCTTCGTAAAGAAGAAATGATGCAGGATCATCAGAACTCTGGAGTACATCAAAGCGCATATTTCCAGGTTCTTTAATGGATTCCTGGTGATTTTTCATAGTCTCTTCGATAAAATCTTTTATGTGCTCGGGTTTTACCTGTACAAATACCGTAGCAACTACCATATACACTCCTTTTGGGGATTTTTGTATTTAAAGTTTCCGGAGATGGTACAGAACTGAAAATTAAGATAAATAATAAAGTCCCTGATCCCCAAGGAAAATTAGGAGAACTGGTTTTCTATTCTTATATTTATCTTTTACCAGATAAGAGTACACTGGTGTCAATGGAACAGGCATTGTGAAACAGTTTAAATTAGCGATTTGTCAGTTGACCCCCGGGTATGATCGATCAGAGAACATTATCCGCGCTTCATCGATGATAAAAGAAGCTGCTTTGAGGGGGGCTTCTCTTGCTGTTTTGCCTGAGATGTTTTATTACCCCTTTGAAGTGCATTCTCTCAGGGAGGCTGCTGATGAATGGGAAGGGACACTGGACCAACTCAGAGATGCTTCGTCAAGAGCGGAAATTTTCCTCTGTACAGGATCGATTGCCTGCAGAGAGGGAGAGTATATCTATAACAGATCATTTCTGATAGATCCTTCCGGGGAGGAAATCTTATCTTACAGTAAATGCCACCTATTCGATGTGGATTTCAGAGGGCTGAAAGTCCGGGAATCTGAAGTGTTTACTCCTGGAGACAGAGTGGAAGTTGCCAATACGAGCCTGGGGTGCATTGGGATTCTGATTTGCTATGATATCCGTTTTCCGGAGATGGCCAGGCTTTCTGCCATGAAGGGGGCGGAAATGCTCCTGGTGCCTGCGGCTTTTAACAATATTACCGGGCCTGCTCACTGGCATATAACCATGCGCAGCAGGGCTGTAGAGAATCAGGTTTTTCTGGCAGCTATTTCGCAGGGGCAAAACATCAACTCTTCATACAATGCCTATGGCCATTCAATGGTAGTATCACCATGGGGGGATATTTTGGTGGAAGGTGGATCAGGAGAGGAATTATTAATTGCTGATATTAATCCAGAATTACTGGAAGTGACCAGAAATCGTCTTCCGCTCTGGCAGCATCGGCGGAAGGATCTGTATAGTTAATCACTCGACTGTTATCAATTATGGTTTACGCTTTTCAAGTAAAGGAGGAGGTATAATGAAAAAGCTTTATAGACTTAAAGAAGGCAGGAAAATTGCCGGGATTTGTGCCGGTCTTGCAGACAGCTACAACTGGGATGTTACAATTGTCCGCCTTGCTTTTGTGTTTGCCACGATTCTGACTGCTGTCTGGCCTGGGGTAGTCACATATCTGGTTGGCTGGTATCTCATTCCGGAAAGGGAGCACCCTGAATCACCTGAGAGCATAAAAGAGGGCGTATAATCTCTTAGAATTATCCGGGGGAGGCTTCAGGATTGGATTCTGCCTCCTCCTTTTCTCTTCAGATTTTCCACTTTTTTTTTGTTTGTAGGAAACAGCCTGATACAGTAACTCTTTACCCTGTTGGTCAGAAATCCTCAGTCAGACTTATCTGTAATTATTTCCCGAATCTGCAGAGACATTGAACAAAAGAATATGCAATGGTATAATTATTCCTGTTCTGAAAGTGTTTTTAAGCCTGACAAGCGGTGAGGAGATTTATTGATGTTGAGCAAAGGGAGAAACAGCGCTGCACTTAAAGAAGAGGTCGAAAGACTTCGTTATGAAAACCAATACCTTAGCGAACGGCTTGGCAGGATAACGGAAATAACCGCTGCAATTATTTATATACTCGATGTAAATGGTCATTTTGTTTTCATAAACAAAGCAGTAGATGAAATACTGCATTATAAACCGGAAGAACTGATTGGGAAGCATTTCTCGACCATCATGTCCCGGGAAGAGTATGATAGGGTAGCGCGTGCGGTAGTTTTGCCTAAATTTGCCGGAAAAAAAACTGGTGTTGAAAAGGCTCCCAAGCTCTTCGATGAGCGGAGGACTGGAGAGCGGAGAACAAAAAATCTCGAGGTCCGTCTTGTCACTAAAGGACGCCATGGAATAAAGATTCTGGTAGGAGATGTGACCGGGATTATTGCAGTAGAGGGTGCCTATGATCGAAAGATGATCGATGGTAAAAACCACTCCAATGCATTTTTAGGCAGCCAGGGAATCATCTTTGATATTACAAAGTACAAGAAAGCAGAAAAAGAGAGAATGGAGTTGCAGCGGCGGCTCTTTGAGACTCAGAAAATGGATGCAATTGGGCGGCTTTCGGGCAAAGTTGCTCACGACCTTAATAACAAATTGGGCAGTATTCTGGGGTGTGCTGAAATCATGCGGCAGGACTTCATCTCTTCAAAAGAAGAGATGGCTTACATAGACACCATTATCTCTGCGTCAAAACATGCTGCCGAGTTATCAAACAGGCTGATGGAATTCAGCCGTAAAGATGACCATACAATGATAAAGCTTTCACTTAACCAGGTTGTCGAAAATGTACTCGAATTGGTCAAACCCACTATTGAGGGCAGCATAATTGTAACGACTGATTTTAGCGCAACTGATTTTATCATAAATGGCAATCCCAATCACCTGCAGAATGCGATACTGAATGTTGTGACTAATGCCTGCGATGCTATGCCTTTCGGAACCGGGGACCTGAAATTTGCCACCAGAAATATTATTCTGAACAAAGAGGAAGCCAAACAGGCCAAAGTTCACCCCGGGAAATTCATTATTCTCTCTATCTCCGACACCGGTATAGGCATGGACAAAGAAACCCAGGATCATCTGTTTCAACCTTTTTTCACCACCAAGGCGGTGGGGAAAGGATTAGGGCTGGGTCTGGCGAGTGTGCGGGATTGTATCAAATCTCATGGCGGTTACATAGAATTCGAGAGTAGCAGCGGCAAAGGTTCTGATTTTCGTCTGATCATACCGGTTGTAAGCTGAGTATAGAATTTTTTGGGGTATTTCATGAGAAACTCTGTACCTGGATAAAATTCAGGTACAGTTTTTTTGTCAGGGAAGGGGCATCTTTTACTAATTTTTTGTTACAGCTATAGCGCGTAAATTAAATTGAAATGTTTTAAGTCCGGAATCTACAATTTATTAGAGAAGGGAGAATCCGGAACTGA
Organism: Fibrobacter sp.; assembly: GCA_012523595.1. NCBI lineage: Bacteria > Pseudomonadati > Fibrobacterota > Fibrobacteria > Fibrobacterales > Fibrobacteraceae > Fibrobacter > Fibrobacter sp. Next base: position 23,590 of record JAAYIG010000197.1, on the reverse strand, counting down.
TGAAAAAGAAGGGGTGGCATTTTGTTTTAATAACCCCCAAATCTTTATCCAGGGTGCGTCAAACATATCTGGGTATAAATGCTCTACTTGTTTTTACAATATTATCTTTGGCTGGATTATTCGGGCTGTTTCGTCTTGTCTGGTTTTCCACATCATACGCAATTGCAAAGTTTGGAGTAAATGAAGCCAGGCGTGAAAACAACAGACTGCTTCAGAATGTAAAGACGCTGGACAGATATATCCTGAAGGAATCTGATCGTCTGGATGTGCTGGTTTCTTTTGAGGATAAGATACGGCTGCAGTATGGGTTAAATCGAATCAGTGATGATGTTCGTCAGGCTGGAGTCGGTGGAAGGCCAAGCAGAGAGGAGATGCTGATAGCAACCATGCTGGACCCGGTGCTGATGCGGGCTGAAGCGGTTAAGGAGAGCATCATCGTCTTGCTGAGAAAGGCTGAACTTCAGGATTCTACATTGAGTCAGACTTCGAACCTGGTTTCATTGCAGCGTACCCGCTGGTCACAACTTCCCTCAATCTGGCCTACTCACGGACGAATCACTTCTTCATTCGGTTATCGCTTTCATCCAATCTCAAAGCATAATCTCTTCCATGATGGCATTGACATAGCAAATAAGATATGGACGCCGGTATATGCTACTGCCAACGGTGTTGTAAAATTCGCGGGTGTCAAAGAATACTTCGGCAGGGTGATTATTATTGAACATCCGGGGAGTAACAGTGAAACAGTTTACGCTCACCTTCATCAGTTCGTTACCAGCCAGGGAAAGATGGTCAGGAGGGGAGAACTGATCGGGTATATGGGCAACAGCGGCAGAAGCACCGGACCCCATCTTCATTATGAAGTCAGAATGGCCGGGAGGAATGTAAATCCTTTCAGCTATATTCTGCCCTCAGATGTTATCGTTGATTGACGATATTCTTCCTTTAGTGTAAAATTCCTCTATGACTGTTAAGCAGATTCAGATTCCGCTCAGGACCGGGCAGCGCTCGGAATGGATTGATATTACAGAAGAAATCCGCAGGGTAGTCTCATCATCGGGGATTAGCAATGGTATCTGCACGGTAAACAGTTTACATACAACTGCTGCGGTCACGATCAATGAGAATGCAGATCCTGATGTGGGGATCGATTTCTTCAGCAAGCTCTCCCAGCTTATACCCAGAGATTCGGGTTTCCGTCATAGTGAGGGAAATTCTGACAGCCATATAAAAGCCGCGCTGGTAGGATTCAGTGTTCAGGTTGCAATAAAAGGTAACGATTTGCTGCTTGGGACCTGGCAATCAATATACTTCTGTGAGTTTGATGGACCCAGGAGCAGATCTGTCTGGATCACTTTGATGGGAGAGTAATGGCCCATTGCACTAGATTGCTCATTATTGCAATACTCATCTGCTGTTTTTTTGCCTCTGCTCAGGAGCAGATCCGCTATACCGCAGAGATGACTTATCTTCCGGCGGGAAGTGATATTGCCTCTATGGGCGATGCGGGTGTGGTTCTCCCATTGAGAGCGACAGCATCCCTTTGGAATCCTGCGGCCTCTTCACTTCAGCAGAGGTATGAGTTTTCCGCAGAGGTCGCAGATCTTTATCATGGGCTTTCAAGGCAGGCCTGTTTTTCCGGGCACATTCCTGTTCAGGGTAATATCGGAGCCTCGCTTATTTACATGCCATTTTTCAGCGGTGAGATTCCTTTTTACGATACTCTTGAAGGCACATATCAGGAACGCATTATGGATCCTGGAGCGCGTTCTGATGGTCAACCACAGGGATTTTTCCGCAACAACCAGCACTATGTCGTTTTGTCGCTGGGAAAACTGTTCTCGTTTTATCTTCCGCGAACACCGGGAACCGGGGTTCCTTTGCCTCTCGAAATAGCGGCAGGTATTAACTTCAAAGGATTTTTCCAGAGCATGAATCCTGAGAATGTAAAACGGCTTGGAATGGGTGCTAATCTGGATGCCGGATTGCTTGGCAGGATCGGACTGGACTATGATCTTAAAAAGAAAGAAGTGTGCCGAAATCTGATACTGGGGATTTCACTCAGAGATTTTCTTCCAGGCGAGATAGTATGGATCAATTCAATGCGAAATTACAGAGAGCCATTCAGGCTTTCCCAGTATTACGGCATTGCATATCAGGATAAGAGCGGAGATCTGGTGGGGAACTGGACTATAGCATTAGCCCTGGAAAAAAGGTACGGGACTTCCTATCATGGGGGAATAGAGGCGGAATTCTGGAATACGGTTTCTTTTCGTGCCGGATTTTCAGGAAGAACACCGACATTGGGTGCAGGGATCCACTACAAGCAATATTATATGGATTATGCCTTCAGATTCGATGAAATTGACTTGTCTTATATCAGATTGACTATGGGGATAGTTCTATAAGCTCAATCAGAGATGCTTGAATCTTTCCTGTTCACCGTAGAGCTGACCGACACGTACCGACAATTTGTCATCGACAACGGTGATTTCTCCTTTGGCGACCAGTTTTTTGCTCAGGAAAATATCGATTGGTTCACCGGCCATCCGGTTAAGCTTTACAACAGAGCCTTTTTTAAGGTTCAGTAGTTCACGAATTGTCATTCTGGTTTGACCGAGCTGGACCGCAATTGGAATGCTGACGTCCAGAAGCATGTTGATTTTTTTTCCCATTGAAGCCTTTTATTTAAGCTGTAAACCATAGAAGAAAGAGACTGACAATTAAATGCTACAATTCATTTCAGGGCTTTTCAAGAGAGTTTTTTATTGGAAAGCCGGCAGGAAATCTCCAATCCCTGTAGCGGCAAGTCTGCCTGCCAGTGCAGCTGACAATACGAGAAAGGCAAACAAAAAGAGTAGAATTAAAGGAATTGACAGGATAAGGAAGGTTTTAGTCCAGCTTTTTGAATGAATTGCACTTACTCCGGTGATAAAGAGATACACCCATACAACAGGGGAGAGAATCGAGCCGACAGCCGGAATCGCGTTAAGGATTACCGCGCTTTCACTGTAACATGCAGCTTTTAATGTCGAGTAAAACGGAGCGTCTGCTGAACGGGTAATCAGCATAATTATTTGTGCATAAACTGCCGGAAGCATGATCTGAAGAAGGATATACAGGGGTGCAGAAATCAGTGCGGAAGAAGACAAGTCAGCAGAACTGTACTGAAATTCTGAAGCAGCTTCGGGTATGACCAGAGACCATAGAAAAGAAATGGTGATTCCAAAGCTTCCGGTTACAAGTCCGAAGAGCAGTGCCGGGAAAACAGGGGATGTGGTGTTTTTCACAGTCTGGAAAAATTTTGCAGGCCTGAACAGAATTTCTTGTAATGTGTCAACAAGAGCCTTGAGAGGATTGTTGGCGGCTGAGGGTGATTCCCAGAAGAGAAATCGCGGATTGCAACTGCCCTGAGTAACAGGAGCAGAGAGAATTCCACCGCATGCCGGGCATGCATAAGATGGCGGAGGGCTGTCTGTTGTGTATCCACAACGGTAGCAGTTCACGTTAATTTCTCCTGGTGCCCTGATGGTTGAGGATGAAAAATAAATCAGGATGCAGCCGAATTCGAAATATAAGTGAAAATATCTGTACAAAAAGATACTATTTTAAAACAGACAAAATCTGGAGGAAATATGATTGTTGTAACAGGTGGTGCCGGATTCATAGGGAGTGCTATTGTCTGGCAACTCAACAAACGAGGGAAAAGTGATATAATAGTAGTTGACAGGCTCAGAAATGAAGAGAAATGGCGGAATCTGGTTCCGCTTCGCTTTGCCGATTATATTGACAAAGAAGATTTCATAGAAAAGCTTGAAGAGGGTTTTTTCGGCGGGGATATAGAGGTGATATTTCACCTTGGCGCCTGTTCATCAACAACAGAAAAAGATGCAGACTATCTTATCCGCAACAATTACCAGTATTCAATACGGATCGGGAAATGGTGGGAAAAGCATCCCGGCACCCGCTTTATTTATGCCTCAAGTGCGGCAACCTATGGAGATGGCGGCATGGGATATGTTGATGATATGGAAATTATCCCGAAGCTGCGCCCGCTCAACATGTATGGGTATTCAAAGCAGATGTTTGATCTTTTCGCACTGAGGCAGGGCTGGCTTGAAAAAATCATCGGGATTAAATATTTCAATGTTTTCGGCCCTAATGAGTATCACAAGGGTGACATGAGAAGTGTAGTAAACAAGGCTTTTGCAAGGGCCAGAGATGAGGGAGTGATCTCACTTTTTGAATCGTACAGGCCTGAGTACGGTAATGGAGAGCAGGTGAGAGATTTTATCTATGTGAAAGATGCTGTAAGGATGACGCTGTTTTTTATGGACAATCCTGATATTGGAGGTGTATACAATATAGGTACGGGCAAGGCGCGTTCCTGGAATGACCTGGCGAAGGCGATTTTCAGTGCGCTGGGTAAAGAACCGGTAATAGAATATATCCCCATGCCTGAGCAGCTAAAAGACAAGTACCAGTATTTCACCGAAGCAGATCTCTCGAAGCTCAAGGCGACCGGGTGTAATACGCAGTGCATGGAACTGGAGGAATCGGTTCGTGATTACGTCTGCAATTATCTTCAGCCTCATTTCTATCTCGATCCCGAAAGGCATGGTGAGTGATGTCTGAGATTTCGGTTCTGCATACTCCCGACGGTCTCAGGGCTTTTATACAGATACACTTTCAGGGTACAGCCAGGAAGATAACTCCCGATGATCTGCGTCAGTTCTTAAACCGTAAGGGCATAATTTACGGAATAATTGATGAGGCTCTTATAGAGATCTCCAATGGCGGAGTTAAGAACCGCATTGAAGTGGCCAGGGGGGTACCGCCCAGGCCCGGTGTGCCGGGTCATATCCAGATGCTTATTGACACATCGGGAATGGGAAAGCCCAAAACGCTCTCTGACGGCCGTGTGGACCATCGCGATCTGGGTCTTGTAGTAAATGTCAAGAAAGGTACCATTCTTGCCCGTAAAATTCATCCCAGGCCTGGAACCGAGGGTAAAAGTGTTTTCGGTAAACCGATTCCAGTTCCTCCGGTCAGTGATGTGGTGCTTCGTCCCGGTGTCGGGACTTGCATTTCTGAGGCTGATCCGGATCTTCTGGTGGCTGATATTGACGGAGCTCTGGGGGTGGATGATGAGGGGAATGTTGAAGTAAGGAACGAGAAAGTATTAAACGGAGATATTGATTACTCTACCGGGAATATCTCTTTCTGCGGTCATCTCTGTATTAAGGGGTCTATTCGTTCCGGCTTTATAGTTGAGACAGTGGGGGATCTCAAGGTTGGCGGCAATATCGAAGACGCAACAGTAAAGTGTGGCGGAAACCTTGAAGTAAGGGGCGGGGCTATGGGATCGGGAAATGGGAAAATTCAATGCAGAGGCAGATTCCGTGCATCCCATATAGAAAATTTTCCTGTCGAGGCTGACGGTGATGTTCTGATCGGTGAGGAAATAATGCACAGCAATGTGATTTCCGGGGGGAAAGTCAGAGCAAGGCAGATTATTGGAGGCAGCGTAGTCGCTGTGGAGATTGATGCAGATGTCGTGGGCAGTGGTGCAGAAACTAAAACCGTTCTGGATGTAGGAAGAGAACTGATGCTTATCCAGGAGCGTCATTTACTGCTCAAGGAACTTGTCTTCAACGTCAACGAGTTTGTTTCTCTGAAACAGCAGATTTATTCTTGTGTTAAGGATGTAATGGATGAAAACGGCTATATGCCTTCTGAAGAGGAGAAAAATCTCGAAAAACTGAAGCAGAAAATAATTGAAGTAAATGATGCCTGTCTGAAGCTGCAATCGCGTGTAAAGGAAATCGAGATGCTTCAGAAAAACTGCAAAGCTGATCCGGGAGTAATGATCGGAACCGCGTATCCCAACACACTGATCAAATACGGATCCGGAGAGAAGATGATTGCAGAGAAAACTGAAAGATTGGTTTTTCATCCAGGGAAGAAAGTGAAATGAATAAGATTTTCAAAGTGAAAGGATCATATTGGAGTAAGTTAACGCTGTTTTGTGTAATATCTTTCCTTTTAGCACTGGATAATTTTGCCGCCGAAACCGGTGATTACATCCATTACCGTCTTGGTGTCAAGTTCAAGAACGAGAAAAAATATGACAAGGCAATAGATGAATTCAGGAAGGTTCTCTCGGCATACCCGGATAATTACAATGCCTACATGCATATGGCAGAGATCCGTATGGCTCAGGATCGGTACCGCCTTGTTATTTACAATTTAAAAAAGGCTCTTGCATACAATCCGGGGTGGGGCAAAGCTCACAAGATGCTTGCAACAGCTTATGAAAAAGACGGACAGTTACAGAATGCTGTAATTGAGCTGCAGAACTATCAGCAGTCATGCGACCCGACAGAGCGGGATAGTCTGCAGAAGCAGATCGACAGGATAGCAAAAATTGTGGGCAAGCCTGTCGGGGGGGGGGTACAAAAGAAGGATCAGGAAATCAGGGATACCTCATCAACAGGAGCGGGTAGAGGAAATGTGTTGGAATCTGCCGATCAGGATCTTAGGAAAATTGTTGACCTTTATGAAAAAGGGAAATTAGATCAGGCTCTCTCGGAGATTCGCACGCTGCTGAAGTCTAAGCCAAATCATTCCGGGGCTTATTACTATGCGGGGTTGATCAGAAATAAAAAGGGTCAGTCGGAAATGGCGAGGATAAATTTTCTCAAAGCAGTAAATTTTCCGCAACTGGGACAAAACAGTCATTTTTATCTGGGGAAAATTTATGCCGAAAATGGAAACACCGCAGAGGCGATAAAGCATCTTTCCCGGTATATAGAAAAGTCAACTTACGAACCGGGAAAGAAAGAAGCCAGGGATCTTCTGGAAAAGCTGAAAAAAGATCCGGGGGCTTTAAAAAGCGTAAAGAGCACACAGACGAAGAAAACAGAAAAAAAGGTCAGCGGTCCAGCGGTTAAAGAAGCATCTTCTCAGCTCTCCGGCTCCTCTTCGGTTGAGCCGATACAGCAGGAAAAGTATGCTGTTTTTGAGATGCGGATTGATTCTTTGTTGTCGATGATGACCGTTGATACGCTTACAGATCTCGGGCAGAAGCTTCTTCTGGGGATTCATGAATTTAAGAGGGGAAACTATGATGCCTCCATAAGGGAGTTTAAAAAGGTGATGGTGGCTCATCCTGATGGTGTTACGCCGGTACATTGCATCTACAATACAGGAGTCTGCTATTTCAAGCTTGGTCTTTTCAAGGAGGCTGAGAATCAGTTCCAGCAGATTCTTGACAGGTATGCAAATCAGAAGGTTGCACCACAGTGTCTTTTTTTAAAGGCACTGACATATCTGGAGCGTGACGAACCAATGACGGCTGAGAAACTGTTCAGAGATTTCATTCAGAAGAACCGTGATCACGAATGGGCTGGAAAAGCCTTTGAGAAACTTGGCGAATGCTACGAGAGTATGGAGCAGCCAAAGAAAGCTATAGATGCCTATCAGCAGGCGGCATTAAAAGGGAAGAATTTAGACAGGGTTTGTGCCTATTTCAAAGCTGGTACGGTTTATCAGCAGATCGGCAATTCCATCAGAGCACAGGAGGCATTCAAATCGGCTATTGACCTTGGAGAGAAACATGACATTTACTACAGGGTTCCTGATTCTTATTATCGTATAGCCGACGAGAAGTACAAGGGGAAGGATTATGAGGGGGCTTTAAGATATTACACAAAGGTTACCCGTAAGTATCCTGCTTTTCAGGAGACTCCCTGGGGGTTGTTTCAGATAGGAAGTATTCACAAGAATCTGAAACGCTACCAGGACGCTGTGAATGCTTTCAAGGATCTTGTACGCAAATACCCCGATGATTACTGGGCAAAGCAGGCGAAGTGGAAGATGGAGGATGCTATCTGGGAGAATGAATACAGGGCAGTACTCAAGTAGTTGCTAGTGATGTCGGAAAACCTAAACTTAAGTTGAAATGCATGGATGAAAATGATACAATTCTGATTCAGGATCTTACGGATTCTTTCAGTCGTCAACTCCAGTGGTACAGGCAGTTGCGGGACCTGGTAAGGAAGATTCTGGGCCGGCTCGTGCTTTCCAGAGGAGATACATCGGGGGTGATCACCGGGTTTGAGCATAAAAAAGCTCTTCTGGATAAAATTGAGGATGAAAGGAACCGCTCGGCGGATCTTGTTGAGAGATGGCAGAGCCGCAAAGGTTTGATTGGAGTAGAGGAAAAAACTGCAATGCTGGAAGATGTTCTGGAACAGACCGGCAGAGCGATACAGGAATTTCTCGATGAAGAAAAGCAGCTTGAAAAATACCTTGAAAGTATCATCAAGAAAGAGGAGAGGGGAGCTGCCAGGTAAATGGCAGGAAAAAATCCACTATAAGACATATGAAAAATTTACGGGGCGGGTCTTATGAGTGCAGGTGAAACAGGGACCTCAACCATTTCAGTAGAGCTTTTCGAATCCCTCCAGAGAGCCTTCAATGATTTCCAGCTCAGAGCGGAGCAGTTAAGCAGTGCCTACGCCCGCATGCAGGAAGACTTCAGAAAAATCAACATTGAACTTGACAGAAAAAACTCAGAACTTGAGCAGAGTCTGGCCAAGCAGGAGGAGATGCGCACCTATCTCAACAGTATCCTGGAGAGTATGGATAACGGGGTCGTTGGTGTTGATGATCTGGGAAGAATAACAAACTTTAACCGCGCCGCATCGGAGATTACCGGTTTTGATCAATCCGAAGTATTTGACAAACCCTATATCGATCTGTTCAAGGGAGGTACTGAAGGTGAGCCGGCAATTTATCAGGTTCTGCATACCGGGCGGGGGCTTAAACGTGATGAGAAGGTGATCTGGCACAAAGACGGTCATCCTGTGCCTGTTTCCTATCAGACTGAGCTTCTTAAGGATAAAAACGGGCGCAGGCTTGGGGCTGTTGAGATCTTCAGTGATATTTCCCGTATAAAGGCGCTTGAGAAAGAGATGCAGCAGGCAAAGACGATGGCAGCTCTTGGAGAGATGTCTGCTACGGTTGCCCATGAGATACGCAATCCGCTGGGGGCTATGGGCATGTGGGCGGGTCTGCTTGAAAGGGATCTCTCTGCTGAGGATCCCAGAAGAAAGACACTGGGAAAGATTATAGAGGGTTTGTCAAGATTAAACAAGATTGTTTCCAATCTTCTTGTTTACACCCGTCCGATCAAAGCTGAGTTCAGGAAAGTCCAGCTCGATACCATTCTCGAGGAGATAGTTGATTTTGTGCAGATAGAGATTGAGAGGCTTGGCCGGAAAATCGACCTGAAGAAGAACTGGGAGAAGGAGCCGGTGTATGTGCTTGCTGATCCCGAGAAAATCGGTCAGGTAGTGATGAACATATGTCTAAACTCTGTGCAGGCTATCTCTGAGGGCGGGCAGATCACTGTTTCGATGGAAATGGGGGAGAGGAAAAATGCCGGTTATGTCTGTTTTTCCGTTTCCGATTCGGGGTGCGGCATAGAAAAAGAGAAGATTAGCAAGATTTTTGATCCTTTTTTTACTACTAAGGAGAACGGAACCGGACTCGGTCTTGCCATTGTAAAGCGATTCGTGGAATCCCATTCGGGATTCATAGATGTAAAAAGTGCACCCGGAAAAGGAACGGCTGTCAAGGTTTTTCTTCCGCTTCTCAAGGAATAACGGAGAATTATCGATGGAGAAGAAAAGAATTCTGGTCGTTGATGACAATGATTTGTTCAGGGAATCGATAGTGGAGACTCTGCGCAGGCTGGGCTGTGAAATCGAGTCTGCCCGTGATGGTTATGAGGCGATCGAGCAGTTTTCAGCATCCTGTTTTGATCTGGTTGTTTCCGACATGAAAATGCCTGGAATGTCTGGTATCGAGCTGCTTGATAAAGTAAAGCAGATAAATCCGGAAGTCCCTTTTCTCATAATCACCGCTTACGGGGCAATAGAAACAGCGGTGGAAGCGATGAAGAAAGGGGCATTTGATTTCATTCAGAAGACGGATAACCTGATAGATGAGCTTGAATTGACAGTAAGTCGTACTCTGCAGTATCAATCTCTTCTTCAGGAGAACAGAAGGCTTAAATCAGAGCTTTGTGGCCAATGGAACTTCATCGGAGACGGTTCCTGCATGGATGAGATAAGGACTCTTATCGCTTCGGTGGCAGAGAGCCGCTCTACGGTTCTGGTTACCGGGGAATCGGGGACCGGAAAGGAGCTGATCGCCCGTTCCATTCACTATCAAAGCCGCCGGAGTAACGGGCCTTTTGTGAAGGTCAACTGTGCCGCACTTCCGGAAGGGTTGATTGAATCTGAGCTTTTCGGACATGAAAAGGGTGCGTTTACAGGCGCGATAAAGCACAAGAAGGGAAAATTCGAAGCTGCTTCCGGGGGAACTCTTCTTCTCGATGAGATAGGGGAGATGCCGATGGTGGCACAGGCGAAGCTGCTGCGGGTGCTTCAGGAGAGAGAGATAAACAAAGTGGGTGGTGATGATCCAATAGAGGTTGATGTTCGGGTGGTTGCTACCACCAACAGGGACCTTGAGGAAGCGGTAAGTAAGGGGGAATTCAGGGAAGATCTTTATTACCGGCTCAATGTTATCCATATTCACCTTCCTCCTCTTAGAGAGAGAAAAGATGACATATCTAAACTGGCTGAACATTTCATAAAAAAATTCAACGATGAGAACGGTTTCAGCGTAGAGGGACTTACTGATGATTCTCTGCGGGTACTTTGCAGCCACAACTGGCCGGGAAATATAAGGGAGTTGGAGAATGCTGTTGAGCGGGCGGTTGTTCTTACCCGGACTGGTCAGATAAAACCGGAAATTTTCCAGTTTCGGTCACCTTTGCAGCATTCATCGGGAAACGCTCAGGTGGTTCAGGCCGGAATGACTGTCGCAGAGATGGAAAAAAAGCTGATTCTTGAGACTCTTGAGCACTGCAACCAGAACCGTACAAAAGCCGCAGAAATGCTGGGAATTTCAATCAGGACTCTCAGAAACAAGCTCAATGAATACAATATGGAATGATGGGCTTGAATTAGCCGCTGTTTTACTATAAGATTAATAATATCTGTTAAGAAACGCACTGATTCTGCCTTCACAAAACGGTAAACAGGAGCAGGAGTAGCCCTGAAAATATCAGGCTGCGGCTGACATGTCAGAGGGGTGAAGTTTAAGTTTTCAGAACAGAGGACCTGTATATGAGGGGTTTCAACACCAATTCGATTAATGTCAAGACCGCTGTCGCGTATGTTATTCTCACCATTCTCAATGTTTCCATTTTCATCCTGATGGTATTTGAGAACCAGCTCGACTTAATCGCTGAGAATGCCATCCTTAACAGCCAGCATAAAGGTACCGGTCTTAAATACCGTATCGACAGTGCAATAGGGGCCGAGAACGACATTACAAACGTCATTATAAACAAAATTCTCAAGGATGCAGGTGCACTGGGTATAAGCAATCTGACGCTGTTCAGTGAAGGCGGAAAAGTTTTTGTAAATATGGTTAACAACAAGCTTGTCGAGAAGGAGGTAGCAGATGTAGATGAACTGAGGATGATAAATATGGCTATCACCAAGCAGGGGTTTGAAGACAAGCTTTTTCATCATAATGTTGACCGCAAGGATAAATCGATTTCCCTGTATTTACCCTTTACTTATGCCACAGATAAATTAGGTGTGGCGGCAATAAAAGTGGTCATGAAGGATATCGATCGTCAAATGGGCTATCTCTATCGTCAATGTCTGCTGATCGGACTTCTTGTAGTAGTGGTTCATATCGGATTTGCTTTCCTTTTTTCCAAGATGATCCTTGTTCCTATAAGGGAATTGAATGAAGCGACACACATGATCGCCCAGGGCAAACTTGATATCAGGGTTCCGATCGTAAGGCTGGATGAGATCGGGCAGCTCGCTTCATCTTTTAACGAAATGAGTGTTGCGCTGCAGAGAATGCGCGATGAGGCAAAGGGTGCAAATCCGCTGAGTGGCTTACCAGGCAACATAACCATAGCAAGCTACATAGACGATTGTTTGAACAAGGGAAAGATTATCTGTGTTCTGTACTGTGACCTTGACAATTTTAAAGCATATAATGATAAGTACGGTTTCACAAAGGGCGACGAAGCCATTCTTTACACAAGAGATTGCCTGCTGACTGCTGCAAAACGAAAGGATATCAGAAACGTATTTGTGGGGCATGAGGGTGGCGATGATTTTGTGGTGGTCACCGAATTTGAACACTGGGAAATTTTCGCCAAATCTTTCATCACATCCTTTGATCGTGGAATTTTTCAGTTCTATAACAGTATTGATGCCAGAAACGGCTTCATAGAGTCCGTAAATCGTCGCGGTGAAAGGCAGCGTTTCCCTCTTATGAGCGTTTCTGTTGCAGTTGTCTCAAACAGAAACCGGCCTTTCAGGCGCACTGCTGAGATGATTGCCGTTGCTGCGGAAGTGAAAAAGTATGTAAAGAGCATGGACGGGTCATGTTATGCAATTGACCGGAGAACCGGCTCTGTGAGTCCCACACAGATGATAAACAGAGCCACTGTTCAGCAAGCACTTGATCCCAATTCCGGCCGTCCTGTATGAGAACTTTTCTGAAATTCACCGGAGTAATTCTTCTATTAGCATTTACCGGACTTTTCAATGTCGGGTTGGTCGACATTCGTTTTGAGGAGATCCGGTATCTTCTGGGTACCATTGCTTCCCAGGAAGATATGTCAAATACTTTCGGAATTGTCGCAAAATATGAACTGATCAAACACAGAATCGCTTATGGCGAAGAGAATGTGACCAGTTACGAACTGGAAGCCAAGATACAGGCGCTTACATCCGGTGAGCATCTCACGAATGATGATAATTGGAGCAGTAAATTCTACAGGACTCCGGTTCGGATGGTGCTGAATACCATAAGAATTCTCCTTGGTAAGAAAATTATCAACCCAAAAGAAGACGACAAGATTTTCAAAGTTATTGAAATCGGATACTTCTGGGAAAGGAACCGAAGATATCTAGAAGCACTGAAGGTTTATGATGAAGTATTGAAAACAGCAAACCTTATAGATCCCGAAGTTGAAGCTGCCGTAATGGTACATAAAGCATTTTGCTATTCAATGCTGAGCAATTACGGTAAGTCCAAAGAGGTTTATGAGGCGGTGATTGCGAAATTCCCTAATACTGAGGCCGGTATTCTTGCCTGGAAACTGATAGATTTTATCAATTCATTGGAAAAGGAACGCTCTAATCTTGAACATGCCAATATAAGCGAGATGGAGAGGGCAAAACAGTTTTATCTGCTGATGGATTTTCGTAATTCCATCAAGAATTTCTCTCTGTTTCTGGGAAAAAAGGTGCCTGCTGCTCTGAAGGCGGAGGCTCACTTATATAAAGGCAGATCCCATGAGGAGCTTGGGGAAATTGAAGAAGCGATCATGGAGTATAAGACCGTCATTAAACTGGACAAATCAAAAACCTGGGCTCGTCAGGCACATCGCAGAATGCTTATGCTCGGAGAGTTTTATGAGCAGCAGAAAAGTATTGCCGAGGAGGCGAAAAAACAACTTAAGGCTTATCAGGATCAGATGTTTCTTGATAACGTAGAAAAGTATAAAAATTTCCTTTCTCCGAGCTCATTGAAGGGTGAGCTTCTGAAAGGTCCGGAAAATCAGGGGACTGTAAAAGCAAGGGCCAATGACAGTATACTCAATCTGATCAACCAGATAGGCAATCTCGATTTGACCGGTGAAGAGGAGGCCAAACGGGTTCAAGCCGAGCAGATGAAGAAGACGCTTATCGAGCAGGGTAAGCTTTCTACTGCAGAGATAAAGGAGTTCGAGAGGAGGCAGGCTGTAGCTCAAAATCCCTACCGACGTCCCAGTGCATTGAAGAAGGAGATAGACGGCCACACAAGCGAACTGAAATACATATACAATAAAAAACTCCGTTCCGGAACCAAACTCTCCGGCAGGATGCTTGTGGCGATCAAAATAGCCGCAAACGGACATGTTACTGGTGTTAATCTGATTCAGTCAAACATGGGTGATAAGGAGTTTGAAAAGAGCATTGTGGAGCGGATTTCAACCTGGAGATTCAAAGCAGTTCCGGACAGTCTTGGAGAGCTAACAGTCAATTATCCGTTTGAATTTGATGAGGAACTGTAAGGACAGGGTAGGGAATAAACAGATGTAACCCTGGATACTATTCTGCCAGATTTATAAGCTCGCTGACCCGGTTTTGATAAGTGTGTGACTTCTGTATGATACTTCTGTTAAGATCTGCGTAACTGAATTCTTCACTGTAGTTGTCCAGTATTGATCTGAGCTTTATTCCGGGATTTTCTCTTTCACTGAACACGTGAAAATGACATCCCGGAATAGAATCGTAGATGAGAGGAACATTTTCTGTCAGAAGAACGCATCCAGCGGTCAGAATATCGTAGACACGCGGACTGATATGCGTATCATTATCTCCCTCTGGACTGTCAACTGATAGATTCAGTCCGACACGGGAATTTTTGAGAATGTCCGCTGACTGCTTTTCATCGGTCCAGCTATCGCAAAGGATCATACCACGAAGTGGACCGCTGTAGCTTTTCCATCCGCTTCCTGCAATCGCCAGTGTAAAACCCTGTTCTGCGAGCGACTCCAGAATCCCTATTCTGTATTTACTTGGAATTCCAATGAAAGCTGCATCGTAATCACGTTGCGGGGAGGGGGTGTCAGTGTCAAAGAAACTGCAGGCTGTCGGCAGAAAATGGTAACTTGAGCCATTGAGACTGCAAAATTCAGGAAGAGGTCCTTTCTGAATCGCAAAGAAGTGATCATATCCAGGGACAACCTCTTTCCAGTAGGGTACTCTTCTGTAGCTTTCGTAGAACCAGTGCAGTGTTTTGATATTTTGTTTCTTAAGGAGATTCAGAGTAAACAGGGTTACAGGGCTGAGTGCGCCGGAGAGGAAGTGTGTAGCTCCGAAATCCAGACATGAAACCAGAAGTGACTGGTTTATCAGGTCAACAGCAATTGTTTGGTCATCTGTTTTAAGGATCTGGGCGAAACCATTCTGGTATGCCAGAAAATCGAATACCTTGACATTCTCGGAACCAAGCTCGTTGTCGAGCGCTTCTTTTGTGTGAAGCGCTACCAGGCGGGCTGCTCCCACAGGAGGAATTGCCATGAACCATCGCTGATTAATCATGCAGCGAGATCACCTGCCGCGGGAAGTGAGCAGATACCTCCGCCTTTCAGGCCTTTGAAAAGGGCTACCGAATTGGCGAACTGAGCGGCTGTAAAAGGATCGTACCCTCTGGCCACGCAATGGATGAAACCTCCGTTGAAAGCACTGCCGATAAGGGTAAGGTCTTTGACAGTATCTGTGTGCTCCTGCTGCTTGAATTCTTCAACTTTGCCATCATAACCGATCATGCATCCGTTTGCTCCGATTTTAACAACCACGATTGAGACACCTCTGTCCCAGAGGAAACCGATGACATCGAGGGGACGCTCGTATCCGAAAAGTGCTTTGGACTCATCCGGAGCAGATGGAAAGATTACATCTATCAGCGGGAGAACACTCCACAGACTCTCTTTAGCATCATCCAGTGACCAGCGCTGGAGCCTGAGGTTGGGATCGTAAGCAACCATTATATCGTTGCTGTGTGCGAAATGGAACGCCTTGAAAACCGAGTGACGTGCTGCTCTGGAGACAGACTGAAGCTCGCTGGACGCGTATACAATTTTACAATTCTCGATAAGGTCTTCGTAGATCATAGAAGGTGCGATCGATTGAGCAGCGGTTCCAGGTCTGTGCACCAGATATTCTCTTTGTTCGGGATATCGTGAACTTGTAAAATAGATGCCGTTATAACCCTGGCTTGTGACAACATGGTCGATATTGATACCCTGTGCCAGAAGACGCTCTCTTATCATCCCATGGAAAGGATCGCGGGAAACTGCTGACAAAAGCGAAACTCCCGATCCCAGACGTGCAGCGGTAACAGCGGTGACAATGTCGGCTCCACCGATGTCTTTGTCGAAAGTATTGCAGAGACTCAGATCTCCATCACATCTGAATTCTACATAACACTCACCGATTACCAGAAGATCATAGTCTCGTATGTGAATTGGTTTCATGCAGTTATTTTCCGTGCTGTATGCAGGTTTGTTTCAGAAAACCGCAAAAGAAAAAAGAGGTATAAAATTCATCTGCATTTAATTCTCTTCCGGTTTTTCATTCTTAAAATACAATGATACGTTAGGGAGAAGTATGAATCAAGACCCGGGAGGGATTTTTACCCGGATCCTGAGAAATTCAGCCCTGTTTCAGGTTGTGATTTATAATCCACTGATATTTTTCCCGTTTGGGAATTCAACTGCAAACTTGAAGGGAATTTTTACCGATTCGCCCGCTTTGAGTTTATAGTACCACTCCAGAAATTCGTGCTCATTCTTTTTCAGTGAAGAAGAGTTCTCTTTCCATTTGGGTTCGATCAGTTCCACCTTGATCTCTTCACTGCCTGATATGGGCAACTGATCCCAGATGACTATTTCCTCTTCGCTTTTGCGATTATTTGTCACATTGATCTGGTATTCGAAAACAATTCTATCCTTTTTAGCTATTACACCTTCATTACGCCGCTTACGGTTAATCAGCTTGTATTCTATCTTTACAGCCTCATCGACACCCAGAAAGGTCCAGAACTCCTCCTCTGGAGCGACAAGTTTCATTTCACTTCTGGATACAAAGGAGTTATCCAGAAAGATACTGGAGGAGCCGGGAAGGAGCGGGAATGATGTTGTGTTTTTGACTTTTGCCTTTAGATAGGCGTATTGAGACAGTTTAGGTACCGCAGAATATCTGAAATGTGCCGGAAATTCTGTGGTCATGATAGTAACTGTGTGTTCCTCGCTATCACTGTTTATTGTATTTAAACCGGGTATGGTAAATACGACTGCGGTTGCTCCGGATTCCACTTCTGCTTCCCTGAAAACCATAGGAGCGGCTTCCGTAATCTCTTTTTTCTTATATTCCAATTCGGCATCCATGACCATCATCTGGTTCATCATTGCAGGAACTGCAGATTTGCTTAAACGTTTGCTCCTTACAGGTAAATCCATTTGAGGCTCATCGATTCTTATATACCAGGGGGTGAGTTCAGGCTGGTTTCCCCCGATATGCGGAGTGGCTGTCGAAAGCTTGACATTTGCATCTTTCCAGTCCTCACCTGTGCTCTGGCGCAAAGAGCCTTTGTAGGTCATAAGCAATACTTTTTTATCGCTGAGTACCCGCATTTCATAAGCAGGAGTCCATGAGGGACCATAGACGATATAGCTTAGGTCAAGTTCGATTTTTCCTGCCTTTTTCATCGTGAGTGATACAACTGCCTGGTTCCTTTCCGAACGTTCATCGCGGTTAAGATCTCTCAGGCGTCGTTCTATTAACGCAAGGGTATCACTCAGAGCCTGTTTGCGTTTTGATGCAGAGCGCATTTCACTGCTGAGAGATTCCAGACGGTTTCTGTAGAATTCAACCATATTAAGCCATTTGTTCTTGTCAAGTTCCGGAGCGGAGATCTGTTCCGCCGCCCCGCGCTCTGTTACTTTGGCTGCGATGTTTTCCACAAACTGCCTTTCACTGCTGCATCTCTTCAGTATGTCCTCAACCAGCAGGATGGAATCCTGATATAGTTCCTTTCGCCTGTTAAGATAACTGGAAATCGAATCATTACTGCCTGCGAATTCTTTGCGTCGGACCTTTATATCCTTTAGTTCACCGTTACCGGTACCGTTTACAATTACACTCTGGGATTCGATATTTTCCGGAAGATTATCGAAGATGAGATCTTTTTCACCTTCGCTAAGCTCTCCGGTGAAGGTTCGGGTCACCTGAGCCCTGTCCCGGAAAACTGTTACAGAGGAGATCTTTGTTTTCACAACCAGTTCTTCAGCATATAGTGAATAGATCGCCGTAAGGATGCATGTGCAGAAAAAAACAGAACCTTTCATTAACCCTCCATGAATAATAACACTGTCTGTTTCAGGCAACTCTTCGCCAGGTAATAAATATGGTTTCTTAAAGGCTTGCTGAGGGTTGTTTTTTTATAAAATTGGAAAGGGCAACGGCAGATTTTGCAGGCCATTGCTATTTTCTGAATTAATTTTATATCAGGATTCTCCTGGTTATCCAGGAGGTGAAGCAGCGGGAAAGATATCGTATTTTACAAAGTGAGAGCATTAACCTCTATAAAACCGGAGGACAGATCGGAATGCAAACAGGGGCGGATATCGGCTTAATCGGGTTGGCTGTGATGGGACAGAATCTTGTGCTCAACATGAGCGACCATGCTTACAGCATAGTCGTTTATAACCGCACTCTGTCGAGGATCGATGAGTTTCTGGTAGGTCCTGCGCAGGGAAGGGATAACATAAGCGGTGCTCACAGTATAGAGGAACTGGTGCAGAAGCTCAAGAGGCCCAGGAAAATATTATTGATGGTTAAGGCTGGACCGGCAGTGGATCACTTTATCGAGGCTCTTATTCCTTTCCTTGAACCCGGTGATCTCATTATTGATGGTGGCAATTCGCATTACTCTGATTCGATCCGACGTGCAAAGTTTCTCGATGAAAGAGGGATACTCTTTATCGGGACAGGCATATCTGGCGGTGAGGAAGGTGCAAGGAATGGACCATCGATTATGCCGGGCGGGTCACCTGAAGCCTGGCCTCTTGTGGAGAAGCTTTTTAAGGACATAGCTGCAAGAACTCCTGACGGGAGTCCATGCTGTGAATGGATAGGGGAGAATGGAGCCGGGCACTATGTAAAGATGATTCACAACGGAATAGAATATGGAGATATGCAGCTTATTGCAGAAACTTACCATCTGATGAGAAACGGGGTGGGGCTGGAAAACCAGCGGATAAGCGGGATATTTTCAGACTGGAATAAAACAGAGCTTGACAGTTATCTAATTGAGATCACTGCAGATATCCTTGCCCGAAAAGACTCTGATGGTGAACCGCTGGTAGAAAAAATCCTCGATTCTGCTGAGATGAAAGGAACCGGTATTTGGACAAGCGATAGCTCACTGAAGCTCGGGGTTCCACTGACCCTTATTACAGAGGCTGTATATGCCAGAAGTCTTTCCGGTCTGAAAGATGAACGTATGGAGGCTGGGAGGATTCTGGGGGATTCTGTAAAAAAGTGGGATGGGAACACAGAGGAGTTCATTGAGAATATAAGAAAGGCGCTACTTGCTTCGAAGATAGTCTCTTACGCTCAGGGATTCATGTTGATGCGTGCAGCCTCTGAGAAATATCAATGGAAGCTTGACTTCGGGAACATAGCTCTGATCTGGCGTGGCGGCTGTATCATACGCAGTGCTTTTCTGGGACAGATCAAGGAGGCATTTGATAGAAACAATGTTCTTCGCAGCCTCCTAATCGATAAATATTTCAAAGAGGTGATAGACGGCTGCCTTGAATCCTGGCGAAATGTAGTCGCTGCAGCTTTTAAGATGGGCATACCAATACCAGCTCTTTCATCAGCGCTCTCTTTTTATGATGGGTATCGCTGCAGCCGGCTTCCAGCAAATCTTATCCAGGCACAAAGAGATTACTTCGGGGCGCATACCTATGAGAGAATAGACAGACCCAGGGGGGAGTACTTCCATACCGAATGGGTATGACTTTGTTTTTTCTAAATCGGTATCGGCATCGGAATCGGTATCGAAGCATCATTCCTTACAGATGATGTATTTTTGATTTGGATAATAAGTGATAGTACTTTCCTTTTACAATTTCGGGACCGGAAAATATGTTTTTTGAAAATGTTGTTTCATTGGAAGAAGCTCTTAAGCAAAGTCGATTTCCTTCACTCGAAACATTTGACTGCCCTTACAATTCCGCATCCACCGGCAGCGGGGTTATAAGGATTATCTTTCCTGAATTTACCTGCGTTTGTCCAAAAACCGGCTACCCGGACTTTGCGGCTATTGGTCTTTACTATCTACCGGATAAGCTGTGCCTTGAATTGAAGTCATGGAAGCTTTATCTGAATGCTTTCCGCATGGTTGGAACTTTCCACGAGACTGTCACCTGGCATCTTTTTGAGACCATTAAAAAGCTCCTTGAACCAAAATGGCTGCTTGTTACCGGTGATTTCTATCCCCGGGGAAATGTGGATACAACGGTAGTATTTGAATATGGGAACCGTCCGGATGGAGCCGACCTGCTTGTAGGGCGTCTTGAACCCCGATTCAAGGAAGCTGGCTTATAAGGTTTCTCAGGTATCTGATGTCTACTTCAAAAAGTCGGGAGTTCATTACAGCCATTATCACAATTAAACTCTGAATTATCAGGTTAAGCGAAGCGAGGCGTTATTGCATTGTTTACCAATCCAATGGTATTTTTTTATTTAGTCTGATTTAGTATAGATGAGCAGATTTGAGTGCATTGCGATTCCCGATCAAAGTTTATTAATTGTCCTGCTTACAGCAGGCGTAAATAGAGGAGGCATCAATTGGATTTCATGAATTCAGTTCTTATAATCGGAAGTGGAGGACGGGAGCACGCAATCCTCAAGGCATTGCTCAGGTCAGACCGGCCGCTTTGTATGTATGCCTATCCGGGGAATCCGGGTATGGAGCGGGATGGCTGCATGCTGGTTGATCGTGAAATCAAAAACTGGAACGATCTTGCAGACTGGGCTTCAGAGAATGAAATTGATCTTACAATAGTTGGTCCGGAAGCGCCTCTTGTTGATGGTGTAGTTGATATTTTCAGGAAGGAAAACCTGACTATATTTGGTCCTGCCAAAGCAGCTGCTGAAATTGAGGGAAGTAAGGCTTTTGCAAAGGACCTGATGAAAAAGTATAAAATTCCCACAGCAGATTTCAGCATATTTGACAATAAGGAATCCGCTCTTTCTTTTGTTCACGAAAAGGACGCACCTGTAGTCGTAAAGGTAAGCGGGCTGGCTGGGGGAAAAGGCGCTATCGTTTGCGATACCAAAGAAGAAGCAGAGAAAGCGCTTGTGGAGATTTTTGATGACAAGCGGTTTGGTGTGGCTGGGACCAGGGTGGTCATTGAGGAAAAGATGATCGGTGAGGAAGCATCGGTATTTGTAATTACCGATGGTAAAAAGTACCGTATTCTTCCTGTGTCACAGGATCACAAAGCAGTGGGAGATGGAGATACAGGCCCGAATACCGGCGGGATGGGGGCTTATGCTCCAGCGCCTCTGGTTGATGACAAGCTGCTTCTGCAGATCGAAAAAGAGATCATAAAACCAGTACTTAAAGCCATGGAACTTGAGGGGCGGAAATACCAGGGGCTTCTCTATTATGGCATTATGGTTACATCTGATGGCCCCAAGGTGGTGGAATTTAATTGCAGGTTCGGTGATCCGGAGACTCAGGCAGTACTTCCTCTGGTGAGCTGTGACTGGTATGAGCTGTTTAAATCATGTGCAAACGGCAAGATGACATCTTCCTCCTGGACAATAAACCCCGGATACTGTGTTTCTGTGATACTTGCTTCCCAGGGTTATCCGGGAAATTTTGAAAAGGGTAAAGTGATCACTGGTATCGAGGAGACCGAGCGTGAAAAAAGCAATGTGGATATTTACCATAGCGGAACGGCTCTGAATAACCAGGAGCAGCTTGTAACAAATGGCGGCCGGGTGCTGGCTGTGAGTGCATGGGATGACACTCTGGAAAAGGCGATCAAAATAGCCTACCAGGCTGTAGATGGGATTGATTTCGAAGGAAAACACTATCGTTGCGATATCGCGGCTAAGGGGTTGGCAAGAATCCAGATGACAGAGAACAGCAGCGGGAAATTAGAAAAACAAGTTGGCAGTAGATAAGTATCCGGAAAGGAAAAAATGAAAGCAGCAGTTGTGATCGGGTCCAAATCTGACATGAATTTAGCGGAAAAAGCAGAAGCCGTCTTTAAGGATTTCGGTGTAGAATTTGAAACTCATGTTATTTCAGCACACAGGAATCCAAATAAGATCCGTAAATTCTGTCTCAGGGCTCACGAGAACTATGATATAATCATAGCTATAGCCGGACTGGCAGCTCATCTTCCGGGAGTGATCGCTAGTATGACAGTGCTTCCTGTGATAGGTGTACCGGCTGATGGCGGACCGCTCAGTGGTGAAGACGCGCTGTTGTCGATAGTTCAGATGCCTGCCGGAATTCCGGTAGCCTGTGTGGGAATAGGGAATTCAAAGAATGCCGCGCTGCTTGCTGTGCAGATTCTGGGCTGTAAAGACTCATCTCTGAAGGCGAAATTAATAGAATACCGCAAACAGTTCGGGGATGATGAGAGCTGAGAGAATACTGCTTCAATCAGTTTTAGACTCCATCGAAGAACTCTCCCGTGTTGCCCGTTTGATTCAGGATGGAGCGGTTTTTATCTATCCCACAGAAACAATTTACGGGATAGGGGGGAGATCAGATCTGCAGTCAGTAATGGATCGGGTTTATGAGGCTAAAAATCGTCCAGCGGTTAAATCGGTTATACTGATTGCTTCAAGGAAAGAGTGTTTTTCTCCTTTAGGACTTCACTATACCCCGGCAGCAGAGACTCTCATGAAAAAATTCTGGCCGGGGCTTTTAACCTTCGTGCTTCCATCGGATAAGAGTTTGGAGGGAATCGCGATACGTGTATCGGATCACCCTTTTATCTCCGCGATTTTTTCGCTTATAGAAACCCCGCTAATCTCAACCAGCGCCAATCTCAGCGGTCAATCTTACGATCCGGACCCGGAGCATATCTTTGAAATCTTCAGGGATAAAGTTGATTTCATGATCGATGCCGGTTTTCTCCCGCCATCTCCTCCGTCGACGGTGATTAAAGCTGGACGTAATAATGAAATATCGCCTGTAAGGGAAGGCGCTGTGAGGAAAAGTGTAATTGATCAGTTTTTAAAGGAAATGGGTTTCTGAGCGGAAATTTCCTCATTTCTAACCACATTTTTGTGCCTTTTTATCCTCCATTTCGGTTACATCCGGTAAGTTTTAACGGCAGTCCTTTTGTGTCGGAACAGGCATAGCCATCAGGATCGAAAAGGTTTGTTTTTATTTGTATATAGAAATACAAATGTGCTTTTTCGATGCCGATTCCGATTCTGATTCCGACTCCGATTGGGCAGAAATATCCGCTGTTGACCGGAATGGAATCTGGCTATATAATTAAGAGTCGATCTGAAATTGATAATCATTTGCCCTATTTTTTTTAAAAGGATGGATCATGGGTAGTAAGCATTGCAGGCTATACGATGAAAACTTAGTGCACAACATCATAGTTTCTACAGGGCTTTCGGTATATGAATACCTTAAAGAGCATAGAAACGCCAGTTCTGATGATATTTGTGAATTCCTGGAAGTAAACTCAGGCTGTATTATTGAGGAAACAATAGATCAGATAAACAGTGCTGATGAATCTCCGGATCAGGAGGATGTTGAAGGGAAGGATGATCAGTGGTTTGACTACGAAGAGCAATGAAGGCAATAAAGATGGTTGCAATAAGTTTCTGGAAATATTAGTTTAAACAGTCCGCCGAAGTGGCGAAACTGGTAG
>JAAYIG010000196.1 GCA_012523595.1 Fibrobacter sp. | reverse complement strand
GGAACCAGAGTGAAATATCCCAGAACCCCCGGAGGAATTGCCAGCCCTGCACTGATAATCGCAGCCTGAAGTGAAGTCTTATTAATTCGTGCCTTAGCCATTGATATAGAACGTTTTCCGCTATTTTGTGCAGCAAAGTAATTTACCGGAATCTGAGAGATCAGATCACCAGCAAGATTTATCATATAACCAAAATCAAACCGCAAACACACTCCTTTGTTACTGAGCCATTAATTCGATTCTCCTCCACAATTGTTTAATTCTTCACCCAGGTGCATACTATTTTTTTGTAACAATTTCGACTAAGGAGAATTCCAAACCAGATGCACCCTGTACCCCTCAATATTAAAACAGCACTGGTCATTACTCCGCCAGTACGGGATTTCTATTTCACCCATCACAGATTTACCTCTCTGGGAGCATCGCTGGTGACTGATCTGTTAGCAAGAAGAGGAATCCGCACAATACCGCTTAATTTTGCATTGCTGAGGAAAAGGCCTATTCATATACCTCTTCCTGAAGCTCTCTCTCATCTTAAGCCTCACATTCTAGAAAACGAAACCGGAAAAACATCTTTCTTCACCAGATACAAACACTTCGGCCCGGAGATTAAAGAATGCGGAAGCATAATCAGCAGTCTCAACCCGGATATCTGTTTCATCTCCTGTTTCGCCTGGTGCTATGGATCAGTAGCTATAGAACTTGCAGAGGAGATAAAAACCCGGCTGCCTTCTTGCCCGGTAGTTCTGGGAGGAGCTGGTGTAAGCGCCTACCCTGAGTTTTTCCTCCGTTCCAATGGGGTAGACTACACTATAGCAGGTGAAGCTGAAGTGAGTCTGTATCGGTTTCTGGATTACCTTGAAGGCAAGACTTCAGATCCAGGTGGTATTCCAAATCTCGGATGGAAAGACAAAGACGATATTTACTTCTCAAGAAAAGAATTTACCTCTAAAGAACAAATTGAGCCAGCTATATATATATCCCCTGCTTTCAAGGCCTTAGGCAGATCAAATGCGTCTTCCAGGATCAGCATCTCCATATCCAGAGGCTGCCCGCTTGATTGCAGTTTCTGCTCAAACAGATTCTGCCATGGAGATGAGTTCAGGCTGTCTTCTTTCAGCAAGATTCAGGATTCAATCAACTCCCTGATACAAAAAAGCGGGGTTTCTCCTGAAGATGTGCACATATTGAATTTCGAGGATGACAATCTGCTTCTGGATTTTCAGTTCTGGGTAGAGTGCATCAAGGAGTTTAAAAGGTACTTTCCCGATGTGCGTATTTATGCTGAAAACGGTCTTGATTACCGACTCCTTACCCCTCAAAGATGTCATGAGCTGATAAAACTCGGTATGGCTCAGTTCAATTTCTCCCTCGCATCCACCGACAACAGCATCCTGAAGGAGAGTAAACGCAATGCTGATTTTTCACGCTATGATGAACTGCTTTCTATCTCTGAGAATGCCAAAATACCTGTTATAACCTACTTTATCTGCGGACTTCCGCTCGATACAAGAGAAACTGTTGTTGAAAACCTTCTCTTTCTGCAGAAGCGCCCTACTGAGATCGGTATCTCCCTGTTCTACCCTGTACCGGGAATAAAGGGATTTGAAGACAAACACACCTTTAATAATCTCTCCCCTGCTATGTGCACCGGATCAGCAGCCTATCCCTGGAACAATTCACTGAGCACACAGACCATGATCACAGCTTTCAGGCTGGCTCGGTTCATCAATCTGCAAAAATCTGATAACCTCAGCGGCTCCGAACAGGCGCTTGTAGATGTAATTGCTGAAAAGAGAAGGCTTTACACCTACATAAGGACCGATTCAGGTATTAAACTGAAGGAGATCGGGAATCAGGATTATGAACTGGTAGATATGTATTTTTCTTCTCTGGACTAAGTGATTCTGCCCAATCAAAACGCCTGTCCTATATCCAGATGCAGTTCATAGGGCCTCTCTTCCGACCGTCTGTTGATCTTAAAACCCGCATCCAAACGGATAACCGCAATAGGAGTATTCAGACGCAAGCCGAAACCCGCCCCCCATCTGACCTGGCCCATCAATTCAGAAAAAGGAGTATTTAAGATTTCATTCTCTTCCCACACATACCCTGCATCAAGGAAAAGAGCCCCCTGAAACCACCAGAAAAGAGGAAAACGGAAATCAATAATGTTTGCAATCAACTGCAAAGTACCGCTCTTTGAACTGCCATCAGGATTCTCCCTGATATGTCCCTCCTGAAATCCCCTGACAGATCGAGGCCCTCCTGCGAAAAACCGTTCCTGAGTGGGAACTGTTTCTGTGGCTCCAAATGGTCTGGCATAACCAAGCTTCAACCCTGAGGCAAAGCGTAAGTTTCTGATATTCCAGAAAATACGACTATCATTAATCACCTTGAGAAACTGGCTCGATCTGAATCCGGTCAACCCTGCAATTTCAAGCTGAAACAGGTTTAGTCCCCCCCGGACCGGATCAATCAGGTCGTTTCTGGTATCATAGATTAAATCCAGACCCACACTCTGTGTATTCTCCTCCGGCAGTATCTCGACAGCTTCCCAATTCAGCCAGATCCGGAAAGCCAGGCCGAAATCAGATTCCCGGCCTGCAGCCAGATTTATTCCCCTGAAAACCCCAAAATATGTATTCTCCTCATCATCGAACCGGTTAAAGTAAACCGAACCATCAAATTGCCATGGTAAACTTAAAAACCAGGGCATGGTATAGACCAGCTCTGCAAACTGCACTCTCCGGGAAAGATTGCCTTTAAAAGCTAATCTATGCCCCACTCTGAAAAGATTGCCATAGGAAGCTCTCAATGATCCCCTGAATCCCTCAAGAGAGCCATATCCCGCTCCAATCTCTGCCCGAAAAAAATCTGCCTCATTAACCCGCACTCTGATGGGGTAAGCTGAGTCCGGAAGAAATGATACATCTGAGGTATCCAGCACTCCCAACTCCGGTTCGATGTTTATCAGGCTGAACAGGTTTGTCCTGTAGAGTTGCATCTCTGACTTCCTCAGCCTTCCCAGAGTCAGTACTTCTCCACTTTTAAACTGCAGTTCTCTGGTAATTACCAATGGGTTAATCTTTTCAACACCCTCTATATGGATATCTCCAACCGAAATTTTTGGTCCTTTTTTGATATTAAACCTTATAACAGCAGTATGAGAGGCAGAATCCACAATTATTTCTGTATTTGTATTTGCTTCAAGATAGCCTTTCTCAGCAATCCTTCTCTCCAGTAGAGTTGCATCATCCTCAACCATCTGCCTGATAAAAGGCTTGTCTGGTCTGCTCCAGATTTGGCGATACAGTGTGGAATCCAGAGATAACTGAGGAAGCACGATCTGAACAGAACCAATCAAAGTCCGTTCACCCTCATTGATTCCAATATTGATTCTTACCCGCCTTGAAGATTCATCACGACTGATTTCCACTGCTCTAACATCAACATTTAAAAAACCCTGAGAACGATAAAAGTCCTCTATGGCTGAAAGATCAGAACGTAGACGGAATTCGGAAAAGTTATCATTGAAAAGGGGCCACTTTGCTTTTAACTCCATCAGATCTGAGATTTCTCTGTTGCTGAAAGTGCTGTTTCCGGTAAAACTGATCTCCCTTACCTTCCATCTTCTGCTCTTAGCCTGAGTATCAGCAGATCTGGAAAGAACCAGAAGAATAAACAGCAGAATAATTCTGATCGGCTTCATTACCTGCTCAGTTTTAAGATCAGATCAATACCCGACCCTCCCTCACTATCAGTCTCCCCTTTGAGAAAAAACCTTCTGGTCAATCGAAAAAGTGCCGAAATTCTCCTTTGAGCCAGGTTTCCTAACATGGTCTCGTATGAGAGAGTAAGCCTTGGTCCGACACGTTTTGTAAGGGCGAGCCTTGGACTCTGCACAGAATCCATAGCAAAAATATCTCCCCTTATCTCTATCCTCTCGATCCCAAGTATCTGCTCAAGCTGTCTGGAGCCAAACCCCAACAGGCTTTCTCCTGCAAAAGTCCTCAGACGCTCTCCAAGATCCCCGCCAACAGCACCCAATGGCTGGCCCAGTGTCAGGATGCTTATTATGTCCGCCTGACTCAATCCGCTTACGTTTTCCCCCTCCGCCCGAAACATAACCAGCGGCTCTTTCAAAGTCCCGCTGAGGGTCATGAATACTGTGTAGGACTGCAATTCCTCAGTTCCGGCAGCAATGGAAAAAACCTCTGTCTGTGCCTCAAGATTGATAATAGGATTGAACTCATAAGGATCGTAACTGGAAAACGATCCTTTCACGATCTCAAAATTCCGATCAAGGTAAAGTACATATCCTGAATTGATCCTGATCTCTCCGGTAAAATTGGGAAGTGCGGCTGTGCCTGTCAGCGTCGCTTCCCCTTCGGTTTCCAAATATCCCAGATTCATTTCAACAGTGAGATTTTCAAGTGAACTGACTCTCACCTGTAGTTTTAAGCTCCTGAGCAACGGGTCGGGCTGTCTGGTAACCCTCTCACCAGTGAGATCTGTAATCCTGATATCACGGATATACCTGGTGGGTCCCAGATCGATGTTTCCTGACAGAAGCCACCCATTATGTGTTTTAGACAGATTAAGGCCGCTAGAATTAAACCTTATATCCGCAACATCGATCATTTCAAAGCTGATATCCCGGGAAAAAGCATCGATTGAAAAACTGCTCAACCCGGAAATATCCCAGACCATGGCACCGGTTCCATTGAATCTGCCATCACCCCATTTTCCACTAAACTGCTCAATAAACACCGAATCTGCAGACATCGAGATCTCCGCATTAATCGATTCGATCGAAGGCTCAATATCCACAAACCCGATCTCACCACCCGATATTTGCAACTGTCCGTTTAACACCGGTCTGTTATTAAGAACACATACCCTGCCGGAACCCCTCAGTTCACCACCTCTGATCGTATTGTCCGGGAAAAAGGAGGAAATCAATGTAAGCGGAAACTTCATGATCACAAAATCTAACTCCAGACCCGGACTAAGTGGGTTTCTATCTGGATTGTCCAAAGGGAGCCGACCACTGATTTCAAGCAACCCGCCATGAGGCAAAGATATTCTTCCTTCACTGAGCCTCAGGGTGTCCAGGCCGGTAACCCCATTAAAAAAAGCATCCTCTATTACCCCACCCGGAATCTCTGCCTTACCGGTTTCAGCCATGAATTTGACTGTCGGTTCCTGAACCGTACCAGAGAGGGCTGCATCCAGATTGATACCAGAAACGCTGATGTTCTCCGGATGATACCTGAATCCACCGTTCGAAATGGTAACCCCTCCACTTAAGCTCCAAATTCCATTCTGGTTTCTCATAATCAGATCTATCGATAGCGGGCCCTCAGCAATCCAGTCTCTTCCCAGAAGCACACTGACATCAACAAGATCCAGGCTATCTCCTTTGATCCTTGCACTGGCAGTCCTGTCGCCGGATGTATCAACTACCCATCCAAGTGAGGGATTTAAAGGTATCACTGCATTAAATTCAACACTGGATTCAGAACCTTGAAAAAACAGTTCAGAATCCAGACTCAGAAGGGAATCTTTGAGCCAGAAACTGCTGCCAGCAAACAATACCCGCTCATTTTTCAATCTCGGATTACTATATTTAACTTTCCATCGCCCCCGCAGATCACCCATTCTACCCCAGTATCCACCTTCCCCGGAAACCATGCCCTCACGGTTCATTAACCAGGGAAACCAAGATGAGAGTCCATAAAGAGAAACTTCATTGAACCGAAATGATCCATGCAGGGAATCTCCCCCCAGGACACCCTGGAAGTGTAAATTTCCAGCATCAGCAAATCTGCCAGTTTCAGACCGGAACAACGCATCGGCATTAATTTGTAAGTTATTGATATTTAAAGCTCCTGTGCTAATTATCTCTGAGTGATCTTTAGTTACTTTTACCTCCTGCCAGTTGATGTTCCGTGAATCTTTCATGGAAAGCTTTCCATAGACACTATCTGCCCTGTAAGTCCCATAGTAAAAGCCTGTTCCAACAAAACTGCTCTCAAAATTCAGACTATCCAGAGGTCCCGATCCCCTGAGCTCGAAATTCAGGTTTCCTCCGCCACTATCTATACTGAAATACTGCAGAACCGCACCCAAATCGGATATCCCACTTACAAAAGCAGTCCCGATCCGAAGATTTCCCCCGCCATAATCAGCAACTACACTCATTGAGTCTATCTTCATCTTCAGCCAACTCACACTATCACTTACAACTTCACCACGGATCTTTAAATTCTGCAATTCTCCATTCAGATATCCACTGAACCGAAGCCTCCCTGCTATTTCCTCACCCAGAAAAGTCTTACTCAGCGAAGCAAGATTGTGAAAATCTCCTCTAAAAGCGCCATTCAATCTGCCCTGTGGCTCAATGGTCCCCTCACCCTGAAACCGGTTGTCTGCTAACTCACTGTTAATCAGCCAGTTACCATTTTTTAACTCTGCATCAATGCTCAAAGAATCATTCAGATTTCCCGAGGACATGATTGCATCAAGCACTGCAATACCGGGAAGTTCCTCAATCCCTGTACCCTGAAGATGTAATTTCACTCCAGCTTTTAAACCAGACAATTGCCTGGAAAAAACCTTTTCTTCATCCAATAATGACAGATCAATACCCTCTGAAAGCAGATCTCCTGAATACCTGCCGAAAACCGGTTCCTCCATCAGACCGGGAATCTCCCAGATCGCATTCAGCGTTGCATTCCCTGCAGATGAGAAAAGGTTAACAGTGGCCTTGATAGCCGAATCAAGTCCATAATTTCCATCAACATACAGCGATTCTACCTCAACCTCTTTATACCTCAGCCCCATTCCGTATCCCCGGAAATTAAGCAATGGTCTCTGTAAAGTCCCCTTCCAGGATGCCTTCCCATAAAGCCTGCCCAGAGGTGCCACACCACTCAGAAGACCATGAATCGCCAGTACAGGTTCCATCTTTGATTCTGCCTCAGCAGAGAGATCCCAGTTCCCATATTTCGAGAAAGGGATCCTGCCCCTCCCCTTCACCTGTGATCCTGACCCAACCGCATATAAATCAAAGACTTCCAGCCCGGTAAAACTCAGATGTCCTGTACCTGTAATCGTGTCCAGGCTGCCTTTCCACCAGGGGCTGTCATAATACCCCTCAAATACTCGTAAGCTCAACGAAATAGAGTCGATACGGTGAAATCGGGCACTGGCAGAGGCATCGGATATCCTGCCAAAGAAGTTCAGAGAACTATCGATGTAAACAGCATTGAGCCCGCTTATCTGCGCATCACCAATTTCTATTCTCCAGCTAACTTTCTCAGAATCAATCAAATCCAGAGTGTCATCAACTGTGTCTGCGGGCATCACAGGGAATATGTACCTTCCATCCGGAGTGACCGATAAAGAGGCTTTTACCCCTTCAATTAGAACAGAATGAATCTGAACAGTTTTAAATAATAGCGGTAAGAGATTGAAATTCGCGATGATACGCTTTATCGATACCGAGTCACTTCTGCCATATCTATCCCTGATTACAACATCTGACACTTCGATTCTGGAGAATAGATTCGTACGAAAAGAACCTATTGAAAGCTCCCCAAGCAGAACCGAATCGATCCTATCCTCAACCATATTGATTATGAAATTTTGCCCCGATGGAGCATGAGCCAGTAAATAAACCGTAACTCCAGCTATGACAATGAGTAATAACAAACCAACGAAGGCTCTGCAAACCCAGACCAGCCCCTTTTTCGCTGCCTTATTCAAAGCTGAACCCTTCCAGACACTCAAGTGATGCAACCGACCAAGTTAAAAAATCAGCCACTAAGGGCATTAATGGACTATATTATAGGTTTCACTGTACAACGAACCTATGCTTGACATACCAGCAACAACTATCCCATTTTTAGCGGCTTACGCGGAGACTCATTTCCGGTTTTTCCCCCTTTTTCCCAGTGTGCTCTATAAGAGAGAACCAGAGATAGTTTTCGACCTGCCCAGAAGGCTAAATCCGGGGGAAGATCTTCCCATTTCGTTATTAACCAACGACATACATCGTTTTCCAATAGAACCGGACATTGTTTCAGTTACCATCTCAGAGAGATCACACAAGCCTTTGCTGTTTAAATTCAATGACTTACAGCAATTTGAGATAGACCACCCCCTTAAAAAGCAACTCCGCGCTTTTGTCATGACCATTTCCAGAGAGAAACTTCCGGAGGGAGAGTTTTTTGTAAATGCCACAGTCACATACAGGAAAGGTCGCTCTGTAAAAACGGTTCTCAATGACAACTTCTTTGCCTCATCCAAACTTCCATTTACCTGCTATAATTCATCTAACCCCCTGCCCTGCAGTGACTTATGTATCTACGGTGACCTGCACATGCACTCCATGTACTCCCAAAGCCATGTTGAGTTCGGGCCCCCGTTAAGAGTCATCGATCTTATGGCCTCAGCCTCAGGTCTCTCATTTGCAGGAATCACAGATCATTCTTACGATCTTGCTTGCAGTATATCCGATTATCTTAAGCAGGATCAATCACTTACGAGATGGAAATCTCTCAGCGAAGATTTTAAAGAAAGATTTATAACCACCATGCTTCAGGGAGAGGAAATTACCTGCCTTAACAGCAGGAATCAGGCAGTCCATCTCGGTGCCCTGGGCCTCAGAGAATATATCCCGGGCGCCATCGATGGAGGGCGCAGGAAGAGCAGAGAGTTATTCAAGCAACTCACGATTTCACAAGCAGTTGATGAGGTACACAGGCAGGGAGGAATCTGTTTCGCAGCACACCCCGGGGCAAGGTCCGGTCTGCTCCAGCAGATCTTTCTCCACCGCGGCATCTGGTCAATAAAAGACTGTGAAACAGATCTGGATGCCTTCCAGGCCTACAACAGCGGATACTATGGCTCCTGGGATAGAGGTAAAGAGTTATGGATCAAAATGTTACAGTCAGGCAGACGAATTCCGCTCCTGGCCGGTAACGATGCTCATGGTGACTTTAACCGCTACCGGGCTATTGCGGCCCCATTCCTGCGTATCTATGAGAATTCAGAAAGGTTTATGGGTTGCGGGAAAACCGGACTGTACACCACAGAAAGCTCAGAAGCTTCCATTATTAATTGCATAAGAAACGGAAAGACCTTTGTCAGCACAGGTCCTTATATATCAATAAATTACAGCTCATTACCCGGCAGTCACGCCATCTCCAGCAGAAACATAGATTCCTCCACCAGAGAGTTATACGTACATGCTGTAAGTAACCCTGAGTTCGGACAACTGATTGAGATCAAAGTCCTGGCCTGTTCCGCTGGTTCCACCTCAGAACGAGTAATATTCTCAAGGTCCTGTCAACCCGGAACTTACGAATTCAATGAATCCTTCTCTGTCCAGGACTCTTACAAGCCCGGCTACATCCGCACAGAGGTAACGAGCAAAGGTAATCCTCTCCACCGCCAAGCCTTCTCAAGTCCATGTTTTTTACAATAATAACAAGCTTTTTCCCTTCAGAGGAGCTCCAGTGAATTTAGTGATTTCACCTATGTCATTTCGATGAGTCCCGAGGAGGAATCTTTAAAAAAAACAGGCGGAACTGCCACAGTTACTGGCAATTCCGCCTTCAGGAGCATTGGAGCAAATTACTATAAAATCACGAGTTGTGCATGAAGAGCACCAGCTTCTTTGATTGCCTGCAGAATCGAGATAACATCCCTGGATGACACACCGAGAGAATTCAGAGCCTGCGCCAAGTCAGAAACCGTTGTTGTTCCATCCAGTACAACCATCTCCATATCTTTTTCTTCCACAACAACTTCCGGATTAGGAACCTCTACAGTCTGACCCATACTGAATGGCCGCGGCTGGATTACTTCCGGGATATTGACCACTTCCACTTTTACTCCGCCATGGGTCACCGCCACCTCAGATATCTTCACTTCCCCACCAGCCACAATAGTTCCGGTGCGTTCATTTATTACCACTCTTGCTGCCTTGGCAACCTCAAATGAGAGATTCTCCACCCGTGAGATAAATTCAACCACATCGATGTAATTCCTTATCGAATCCTGAGTTAAGAGCCTGTAATCAAGTAAAACCGTAGCCGCATCAACCGCCCTGGCAAGCGGAAGATTCGATGTTCTGTTGAACTCGCGGTTAATCGTCTGTGCAAGAGATAATGCAGATGTGAAATCCGGATTTGACAACGACAGCGACAGATCCCTCCCATCCAAGGCATTAAACACATACTCCCTCTGAACTATTGCTCCACCCGGTATTCTGCCCACAAGTACATGATTCTTTTTGATATGGGTCAGCCCACGGTCCCGTATATCATACCCGCCGGTTGCCAGCGGCCCCTGAGCCGAAGCGTAAATCTGCCCGTCCGGGCCCTGTATTGGGGTAAGTATCAATGTTCCACCTTCAAGGCTCGTGGCATCACCCATCGATGAAACCGTTATGTCAAAGCGAGTCCCTTTGCGCTTAAAGGGAGTCAACGTTCCTGTCACCATTACTGCTGCCACATTACGTACCCTCATGTGCTTCTCAGGAAGCTCTATCCCCATGTTTTTCAACATGTTACTGATTGTTTGCTCAGTAAAAATTGTCTGATTGCGGTCCCCTGTCCCTGCCAAACCTACCACTAAAC
Source organism: Fibrobacter sp. (assembly GCA_012523595.1). Classification (NCBI taxonomy): domain Bacteria; kingdom Pseudomonadati; phylum Fibrobacterota; class Fibrobacteria; order Fibrobacterales; family Fibrobacteraceae; genus Fibrobacter; species Fibrobacter sp. The sequence goes on along the minus strand of JAAYIG010000196.1, from coordinate 16,610 downwards.
CGTAACCAAACAACTGAATATCCTCAAGTCCGGTCAATGATGCGACATCCTTGACCCGAACCGCCTGCTGTGCACTCAATGAACTCACTGCCGCCAGAATCAGTAAAACGCCCAATGCTCTTCTCATACTGCCTTCCTTGTTTATGATGCTTCCCCGTTTACTCGATGCAATCCTTTAATTCTGAATTCCGTAACAGTCTACTAAAAGATCCAGTTCAGAAACCTCGCGATCAGTCCAGGTCTTCTCCCTGTGTTTGCCTCACCTTTTCCGGCATAGGTAATCTGTGCATCAGCTATGCTGGATGAGTAAACTATATTGTTCTGCAAAATATCCTGAGGTCTGACTATGCCGTTGATCTTGATAATCTCTTTTTCATCATTGATCTCAACTACTTTGCTGCCTTCAATGACCAGATTACCATTGTCCATGACCTTGAGAACTCTGGCGGAAATTGTAGCCTCCAGCGTCCCCGCCCTTGATGTCCCACCACGACCATCAAACCCTACCCTCGTCCCTCCAGACATCCCCACATTCGGAATAAAACTGAGAGCACCTGTTCCGCTTCCCTGCGCTCCAACTTCATTCTGTTTGCTGGTTTCAGTTTTACTCTCACTTCCAGCCTTAGCAGATTCCACAATCAGAATGGTCAGTAAGTCATCCACTTTCATTGCACGCTGATCTGAGTAAAGGTTTTGAATTGGAGCAGCATATACTGCGTAACTCATTACCACAGTTAAAAATAACGCAACTTTAATCATCTTCCGGATCATATTAGATCGCCTCCTTGTGGTATACTGACTTTTCCTTTGCCCCTGATCACTACTCTGATCAGTTTATTGGTAGCCGCGTTCTCAACCCAGATCCTCTCTCCAATCCCTCCAGGTTCCCTCGCGACTCCCATGACCGACAATCGCACTCTACCCTTGTCATACATAATCTGGACCTGATCACCCTTCTCTACCACCGGAATTGATTGTACCAGGCGGTTGTGGATGATAGTTCCAGGAGCAATCGTTCTGGCCGCACGCATTCCCTTAAGCTGATCAGGAGAACTAAAGGGTACCGGCGCAAAACGTGTAATATCAACATTTTTCAGTTCACAGTTTTCAACAGAGAGTTCCTGTCTGCGGGATATTTCAACTGAGGAAACCAGAACAGGAACACTTACTCTGATTTTGCATGTGATTTTGATCTTGCTTCTCTGCCCCCCCTGCTCAGAGGTTAACTGCAGTTGAGTACTCCCTTTGGAATATCCGTTTTCAAGACCACTCAGAAAGACTTTTTTTGGTTTTCTCAGGGTTTTCCAGGAGACTTCCGGGTTTTCTATCTCAAAGCTCCAGCAGCCTTCCGGCCACATCAAGACACTGTCCAGATAGCTTTTTATGGCCTCGGAAAACTCCCCGATCCTGTTTTCGACAAAATCGGTACGCACCACTATTCTTCGGTTCCCGGAAACCCGGAAGTCCACCCCTTGAAACTCAGATCTGAGCCTGTAATTTACCAGATCCTCTGTGTTGACCAACCTTGAATAACCCGCAGGAGCAGCTCCCCCAACCGGGTATTTGCGGATCCGATCATTCAACTTGCTGTCAGGGGATGTGATATCGGCTATATCATCAAGACGGATCAGAGTATCATTCACCAAAACCGAATCAGAAAAAGAGAGGTTTACTACAGAAGCAACAGCCCCACTCTGAACCGCAGCCAGAGACAGGCAAGCCATCAGAAGAATCTTACCAGAAAAAAAAGAAGGTTTTCTGCCGGCCAGTAAATTCATTCTTATCTCTTGAGGTTATTAGCTACCTGCATCATATCTTCAGCAACTGTAATCGCCTTGGAAACAATCTCAAAAGCACGCTGGGCTGTAATCATATTGACCATTTCATCAACGATTTTCACATTTGATGCCTCTACATAGTTTTGAGCAATAGTTCCAGTACCCTCTTCCCCGGGTAGACTTACTATCGGCTCACCACTGGCATCTGTTTCTATATAGAGATTTCCTCCAAGTGATTTCAGTCCTGAGGGGTTTATGAAACGAACCAGCTCCAGCTGCCCGATCTCGGTATGATTAACTTCACCCTGGAGTACAACCGAGATTCTGCCATCCTGGGAAACGCTGAGGTTAGTCGCTCCCTCGGGAACAGTGATCCCGGGAGAGAGAAAAAAGCCGGAAGATGTTACTATGGTACCATCACTGGAGAGCTTAAAAGATCCATCGCGGGTATACGCAGTCCCACCATCAGGAAGTTCGATTTGAAAGAAGCCTTCTCCCTGAATTGCCCAGTCAAGCGGATTCTCTGTTCCGTTTAGAGATCCCTGCTCAAAAACTCTCTGTGTGCCGGCAGATCTTACACCAAGCCCCACCTCTATCCCCGCAGGTGCCATTCCACCTTCAAAATTTCTCACACCAGGTTCGCGAATACTCTGATACATCAAATCCTGGAACTCAAGTCTTGATCTCTTGTAACCATTTGTGTTCACGTTAGATAGATTATGGGAAATTGTATCCATGTAAAGTTGCTGCGCTTCCATCCCCGTTGCCGCTGTCATCATGCATCTGATCATAGGTAACCTCTTGAAATTAAACTGGTTCAGGACAATCTACCGACCTGATTCACTGCCTTCTCCAGTGTCTCATCCTGAGCATGGAGAGCCTTCTGATCCGCTTCAAAATTTCTGTACGCAGAGATCATCTGAACCATGTTTTTTATGATATCTACATTAGAATTCTCAAGATAACCCTGCCTTAGAGAGTAACCGGGACTCTGAATTTCAGGGCTGTTGGGCGAAAGCGGACGCATCCGCCCCTCACCCATACGCTCCATCTTGTAGGGTCTGGGGAAATCCGCTATCTTTATGACTCCCTTGCTCTCACCGTTCTGAATCACTTCCCCTTTTTCCGATATATGGACAGGCAGGTTTCTCTCAACTCTGATATACCCTTCCGTACCCATAACCCTGGATCCATCAGAAGTAGCCATAAAACCATCCGGATCGAGACTGAAGTTACCATTTCTGGTGTACTGAACTCCCTCTGGGGTCATAATGGTGAAAAATCCGGAGCCCTTTATGAACAGATCCAGAGTATTATTGGTCTGCCTCATCGTACCTTCGGAGTGATCGATGTAGACCTCATCTGCTTTGATTTCCCGGTTTGCAAAAGGCTGAAGAAGATCGTTTGAGAGATATTTCTGATAGGTCTTTACGAAAAGACCACTCTGCTTGTACCCGGTTGTATTGATATTTGCCAGATTATTAGCAACCTGGTCCTGCTTCTGCATCAATGACACCATGCCCATCGATGCCGTGTAGATCCCTTGTATCATAGAACGCTCCTGAAAAACACATGCTCCGGCGGGAATGATATGCATATTTCATGCCAGAAATGCCTTTTTTCTAACTCTTTGTCATTCAGCTAAATACAGATGAGTCACTATTAACCTCAGAAAAAAAACTGCTACTTTTTTACCCCTGTCATGGAAGATTTTGCCCGGAATCCATTTATTTAAAGCTAACTGACAATCCTCCGGTAATCATTGCAAAGATAAATGGATAATGATATTTTGGATAAGAAAACAGCCGGAAAAGTAAAGGAAAATCCCGTGAGCGCGATAAGTTTAGAGGAATTAAAAAAGAGATGGGATGACCAGGGTTCAATGCCCCCTTCAGAAATACCCGCACTGGTAGATACCCTCAGTAAAAAACAACCCTATTTACTGGCTTACCTGATGGCATCCGGAAATGACATTTTCAATGAGGATGAGCGTGAAGCACTGCTTTTCATGGGGGTTATGATCTGGAAAATCGCTGAGGACTCTAAATCTCTGCCCCGGATTTCAGGTAATTTACTTGAAAAGTGGGAGAAGAAAAACATTGAGATGATGGAATACTTGGCAGGAGAACCGGAATCCGAATTCACGGATACCGTAGAAAAAATCATGGGTAACTATTCTCAATCAGAATTGCTCAGGTTCATAATCGAAAAGCTGATGGAGGAACCGGAAAAAGGAGTTGAATTACGGGAAGACACCATTGGAATGATCGTTTTATACCTGAAAACGATCATCGACTGCATAGATACTGTACAAAAAAAGGTAAAATTAGCATAACTTACCTATTTTCAACGACTTAATTGCCAATTTCAAAATTATCATTATCACTCTCTGTACTACCCCGTCTTTTCACGTTTTTCCGGCCTCTGATACACAGCAAAAACCTCTTGTTTTTCTAATGATTCAGTGCCCGTATTTGTACCCTGAATAAATGGCGGTTTTCCATTTCAATCGATGAAAATTTCGCATATCATCAACCTAACTGATTGATTTTTAACTCAAATTAAGCAAAGAAAAAGTTTCCTGATAAATGCAAAGTATGCAGAACCAGATTGTCCCGGATTCTATTCCGGTTTCACTCTTTTGAGTGTAAGAAACCAACCACCCAGAGTTAAGAAAAGAGATAGAACTGTGAAGATCAATAATGTGGATCTGGAAAAGGAGGTTATCATGGTACTCTTCACTCTGGAGGTAAAATATGGATCGGATTTCCCGGCAGCATTCAGGACCCAGTTCCTTAAGGAATCAGGCCACATCACCGGTATATTTACAACTTTTTGGGCAACCTCTTTATCGATTCCCAGGATCAACTCTGAGGAACTGTGTGATCTGTTTTCTTTGAGGAACTCAGGATAGAACGTCTCCAGCAACAGACACTCTCCAGCAGACTTGGAGTAGTCCCGATAATACTCTCCATTTTCACCCTTAAAATCGTTGGTCAGGTAGAATTCGCGCTGAAACAGATGTCTCCTTGCCTCATCATTATAGTACTTTCGAACTCTCAGAGGAACATCTTCGCCCCTGTTCACCTTTTCTATCTGCTCCTGAGTCAAGGATGTGTAAAAACGACCGGATTCTGTTTCATAAAGAAAACCAAACCCATGGATTAAATACAGAAAAGCAGAAGTGCTTAAAATGCAGATGACCAGACCGGAGAAAATCAGATTCCAATTGAGCCTTGAGATCTTCCACGAGGGGAATCCTTCTGATACAGCCCAGTAAAGTGAAAGTCCAAGGCCACCAGAAAAGAGATTAGTGAGGCTGTCCCTGATCTCTCCTACCCTGTTGGAAATCAGACCCTGAATCGCCTCATCGCCAAGCCCTGCCAGGTACACAACCAATACAGACAGCAAATAGGCACTCGGATTTCTGATACGGATGCTTATCGCACTCATCAACAGAATTCCAAGAAACCCATACTCGATGAAGTGGATCTTCTCAACAGCAAAAGGCAATGTGTTAAGATACAGAACAGTTGAAATCAGTATACCTGCCAGGGTAAGCAGCCGAAAGGTGAGCTTCTTTCCGCTGAAATTTCTTGCCATAACAGAAAAAGCCCATCCTGCACCCAGCGCCAGAAACAGGTATATATAATTGAAGACACCGCCACCAAACCGCTCAGTCAAAGAAATTCGAACCTTGGGTACAATCGAAATGGTACTGTAAATCACGCCAATGTAGATCAGAATAAAGATCCAAAGCAGGGATTCAGGAGTCAGCAGCGGTCTGTGGTTTTCTGTCTTCGAAAGCATCAATTTGGCCTTAAAATACAGCTGTAAAAACCCTTTTACCTTAAAATAGATCACTCCCAGTCAAATTCCATAAACCCAAAAAATTATTCAGGTCCAGGCAGAGATAAGCCTGAACAGAAAACTTGTCGAGTCTTCAGTGCAAATACTATTTATCCTGAGGTCACAACAGAAACGATGATAAAAGTCTCAAAGATCGATCTGCGTCTCCATTTTAAATCCTTCTTATAATGAAACTTAATTGCCTGTTCTTCTCCTTACTGCTCTCCTTGATATACTGTTCCCCCGCTACAAGGTCATTCAGCTTTACCTTCTGTAATGATGTTCATCTGGGCTGCAGCACCAATGACCCTGATCTGTTTTCAAAAGCCTTGCGCCAGATCGAATCTGAGAAATCAGATTTTGTTGTTATTGCAGGAGATCTGACCTGTAATGGAACGATGGAAGAGTTCAGCAAAATGGACTCTCTTCTGAGCAGATCCAGAAAAAAATTCCGGCTTCTTCCAGGTAACCATGATATCGATTGCAACAATGAAGGGAAAAAGAACTATCTCTCAAAATTCAGTGACATGGCCTCCAGCTACTTGTTTATTCATAAAAATGTCTGTTTCATGATGCTGGATCTCAGTGACTGCGGAAGGGCTCATGTAAAAATCGACTCCACTCATATAGAATGGATTACTTCATCATTAAAGGATGTGGACCCCAGGATTCCAATTGTGATCATAACTCACTTTCCCCTCAATCCGAACACCCCAAAATTCTCTGTTGAGGGAACTGCAGACTTCCTCTCTGCCCTGGAGAACAGAAGTCTTCTGTGTTTCTTATCAGGCCACTACCATGGTCACTTCAGCGACTCCATAAATGGTGTTCCTTACCTCACAAATGTGAGTCTTATGCCTAATGTTGAGAATTTCAGTAATGACCCGGGAAAAGGATATCTGCAGGTATTGATAAGAGACCAGAAAATCATAACGGAGTTCAGGGAGATAGCTTATTGAGTTCGGGGTCGGTATCGGCCTCGGAATCGATTCCGTTTCTGATTCTGTTTTCGATACCGATACCGATGCCGATTAAGAGAAGGTTATAAACCCGAAAGAACATGCCACTGGTAAGGATAACACCTGATGACATTCTCAAGTGTTGATGAAATCATCTTTACCACATCATCAAACCCCATATGCCCCTCAATTTTGCGACAAAAAAGTTTCAACAAGCCATCATCTTTCACACAATATGCAACATATAAAGGGATATTCTTTTGCAAAGCATAATCTACCAGATTCAGAGGCAAAAAAACCCTTCTTCCAAATAACCAGGTGTTTATTCCTCTTCCCCCTGCCCCGACACTTCTGTCACACACCACACCCAGCGGTTTTCCTTCTTTTAACACCTGCAGAATCTTCCTTGGATTATCATGCGGGAGAGTGTTAATGTGATGACGGCGCCTGCGGGATGAAAAGTAATCAGCAAGAAACTGCGGCCTGAGCCTCTCTGCAATCACATTGAAATTCTCCCCCAGACTGGGGAAAAGAGCATTGCCGAATACTTCGAAGTTTCCCAGATGAAAAGTGAGACCCAGAAAGCATTTTTCTCTGGGAGGAAAATCCGGGCCGCAGATTACTTTTTTTGACTCCATCCAGAAAGACTCAATCACCGGCAGTTCCGCCCAGTACCTTCCGTACTCTGCAAAAACTCTTAACACTTCAGTCCATGATGGAGATCTGTTAAGAATAAAAGTCAGGTTTTTCCTGACAGCACGACGTTTTGCTCCCAGAAACGAAAAAGCCACAAAAGAGAATGCATCGGTCAAAAGATAACGCAGTGAAATCGGCAGCACTGATGAAAAATCAAGCAGCTTGAGAAGCAGAAGCTTGAACACACCGCTTAGATATTCAGCCTGTCTGACGATCATAGCATCTCTCCGGGCTGATCTGACCGGTTATTCCGGAGTAAATTGTTTCAATTTTGTCAACTATGCTGTTCCATGAGTATTTTCTGGCCTCGAACCTGTTTCTCTCAGAAAACCTGCGGCGCAGATCCTCGGACTCAAGCAAATTAGCGATATTGATCGCTATCTCCTGAGGAGACTCAGAATTGACCAGAAAACCATTCACATTCTGACGCACAATTCTGCTATAGCCCTCATTATTTCCCGCAACTACAGGAAGCCCCGCAGCCATAGCCTCAACCAGTACAATACCAAAACTCTCACCGTATGTAGCCGGAGAACAGAACAGATGAGCAGTGTTGTAATAACGGGGAAGCTCATCAACCGATACTTCTCCTGTAAATATTACTTTATCGATGGCTTCAGACGGAACCCTGCTCTTGTAGTAAGGTGTCAACACCCCGTTGCCAACCACAAGCAGACGAAACTTTTTTGAAGTATGATTCTGTATATAGGGAATACTCCTAAGAAGTCTTGTAAGCCCCTTTCGCGGCTCGAGACGACCCACAAAGAGAATATTCAATACTCCATCATCAAATCTGCCGATTTTCTCCTTAACAGTGGAAAAACGTTCTATATCGACACCATTTGGAATGACAGCGAATGGGCCGGGAAGAACCGGCTGGATAAAATCTTTGGATGCAGCAGAAACAGCGATGCGATAGTCAAAGCAATCGGAGAACCTTCGGAAGAAGAAACCAAGCCTGTGGACAAGAAACCTTTCAGAACCACCACCGCAGGCATGAAAAGTACCCACTACAGCAGGTACCGGTCGGTTTTCATTCCGAAGGTTGATTATACATCTGAGAAAAGTCAATCCAAGAACACAGAAAAGGGGTTGATGCAGATGCACAACATCGAACTGCTCATCAGCAAGAATGCGGTTTACAGTCTCTTTTCCCCTGGTAAGAACAGGTACCTTCACAACTGATCCGTTCAGAAGCAGGGGAACAGGCCTGCCGATACGAATCAGGTCCCTGCAGTCCTGAAGAACCCCGCTGCCATCAAAGGGCGTGATCAGCTTTACCTCATGCCCCCGCGCCTTCAACTCTTTATACTGATGGTAAACATGCTCTGTGATACCACCATACCAGGGATAAAAGTAAGAGGAAACAATTCCAATTTTCATAGTATCGCATTCCTGCCTGTAAGTGCGTTTTTTCCCTCTGTTCCGTGCATAACCTTTGATCGTCTTGTGAAAAACGCTTCCTGCAGCAGACTGAACCCACCGCCGATTATTACCGGAACCCCCTGAATGAGCTGAAATATGATGGAAAAAGTGAGTGCCTCAGGCTTTGCAATAGAAAAAAGGGATAATGCCAGTATGCTGAAAACCTGAAAGGTACCAATATTCCCAGGTGCAAGGGGGATAGTTATTCCCAGGTTGATTATCAGTAGAACAATGCCTGAGGCAGCCATATCGATCTTTATGCCCAAAGCCGCGGCAGTAAGACGCACCATCACAATCTGCACAACCCAGGAAAGAAATGATAAAGACAGAATCTTGACAACATCAGAAACATTGTGCAGGGCTTTTGTACCTGCCAGGAAACGATCAAATGCCCGGCTTATAGAATTTGCAAATTCAGGAGAAATTCTTCTCAGAACCGTTTCCAATGAGGACAGCACTACATCTCTTTTTCGGAACATGATAAATAGACCCGCCACAGCCATCATGATCAGAAGCCCTAAAGCCACTGTACGCCTCTGGAATAGAAGAGGTAGAGAGATAAACATGGCCATGCCAGCCATGATAAGCAACAGACTTGTAACCTCAAAAACTCTCTGAATAAGCACTGCTGAAACTGCAGAGATCTTACTCACATCCTCTCTCCTGCCGAGAGAATACCCCTGAGCCACATCACCAAGCTTAAAAGGAAGAAAAAGATTGGAGAAAACCCCAATGAGATAGCTGGAAAAAGCATGCCCGATTGGAACCGGCTTGATCGGGTTCACGATAAATTTCCAGACATAGGCCCTGACAAGCAGGTTAAGCGTTGTAAGCACCAAAACCCCCAATGTCATCAATAGATCAATTCTACTGAGAATAAGAGCTACCTCACCGAAATCAACCCCCTTAACTGACCAGGCAATCGCCGCACCAATCCCCAGAATCCCCGCAATTATCTTTACCGGATATTTCATCAGAATCTGCTTATCCAGAAATCATCATAGTCAGCTTCCACAAACGAGCGGGTATTGTCCGCATCAGACATTATCGCTATAGCCTCCACATCTGGTGGTTCAGATCCGAATAATTTGATGTAATCCTCTTTCACATTTACCTTCTCGTTAACCCAGCTCCCCAGCAGACCCTCTCCACTGCGCAGCACCTTGATCTTCGCCCTGCCATTAAACGGGCTTTCTGTAACCGTTCCCTCCGGAAGAGAACTGCTCCAGACATATTTGATTATTCTGTTTAAACGTAAAGTGCCCCTGAAAATCACATATACCCCCGCCCCACTGTCCGAGATCCCTTTTACATCCTCCCTTGCACCCGAAGGCAGCCGATGAATTCTCCATTTCCAGCAGAGAAACGGATATTCCGAAATATCACCCCTGAATTTACATCCAATAGTGGTGTTTCCTCCCTTTGTCCTGATCTTTACATAATGATTCCCGTCGGATTTCTGCACCGAAAACATCTCTACCGTCCTCTGGGTCGGATACCAGCCGCAAGGAAGCCCGTTTTTTTGGGAGATACAACCAGAAAAAGTATCGATAACAAATACATCCCTGACCTCTTCACCCATCACCCTGAACGATACCAGCAGACATAAAAGGATCAACAATACAGATCTCATTCCCAACCTTCCCGAACCATTTAGAAAAAGAGGAAAAAGCCTTACTTGATATACTGCCACTGTCTTCTCTTGGGAGAGCAACAGGCATGCCAGGCAGAGAAGTCAACTGTTTCCCTTTACAGTCTTCAGGTTTATCCTTCTGCTGATCAACACCCTGCCCCTCTCTGCACCTATCCCTCTCCCCCTGTATTCCGGCTTGTACCCCTCAACCGTGAGATACCTCTGGTTCTCGATGAAACGATACCCGATCTGCATCGGAGGAAAAGGACGATCAGAGATAAACACTTCAAGAATTTCACTGCCGAAGGGAGGCTGGACTGTGAAAATATCGGGAAACTGCACAGTCTTACCCACCCTCGATACATCGAGGTAATAATTCTGGTAGATCAGATCCGGAATCACCACAGTTCCATCTGAGAGAGTCTGCAAAAAAAGCAGATAACAGGGTCTGTTAACCCTCACAAATGCCGACAACTCCTCTCCACCCCTAAGCACCAGGTCTCCCTTACCCCTGTCTGTCCAGAATAATAGTTCCAGCTTTTCTCCAGATTCATCAAAGTCTCTCCTGACAAGCAGATCACGCTTTATCAATGCTTCCACCGAAGCAACCACACCATTGTCATTCAGATCTATGACTTCTGCCCTGCAACTGATACCCTCTCCTTTATCGATACACGAGCAGAGAACCGCCATCTCAGCACCGGTCTGCCTTCCTCTTATTGTCACTTCGTCAATACCAGACACGCAGACATCTTCACCTGCTCCGGCAGAAACCATCACTCCCCCGTAAAGAAGTCTCTCCCTGATACTTTTCGCCAGATTTTCCCCCGGTAAAGTGCACCCGGCCCTACCATCGGAAAACACCATCACCTTTCCCGCAATCTCAACCCTGCTTCTCAGATCTCTTACAAGTTTCCAGGAAAGCATCTCCAGGTTTTCCGGAGACTGTTCAAAAAAACTCTGCACTTCATCTTTTGCAGATACGATCAGAGCACTGTCTGAAAGAGCACTCTTCACACCCCACAGATAAAGCAAAAATTTCCGGGTCTGAAGAGTGTCAACCAGTTTTTCACAGTCTGAATACAGCCGTGCAGCTTCGCTATTTTTCCCCATCTGTAAGACTTTTCGGGCAGTCTTCAGATTTGAAGAGAGTCTATTAAGACCCCTGCGCAGAAAAATCTCATTTGTCTTCTTAAGATGCTCCCTCTCTACCCAGGAAAACGCCATCACCCTCCCGGCATTAACATCATGGTAATAACGGGTCTGCAACCCTGAAACCTCAAGCACTCCTCCAACACTGCTCACAGACAGATACCCGTTTCTGCTCTCTCCTGAAATCTCTTTCACCACAAGCTTCTGGAAGGAATTGATCTTTACACTTGTTTTTTCGAGAATTGCTATCTGAGACATTCGCCTCGCAGCCTCAAAAGCCCTTCCAGGATCACCCTTTACATCAGATATGCCAAATCCTGTCACAAACCTCTCCTCAGGAAACTCTGCACTCTCCCCCGACCTCCTCACCCACTCAGGAACCCCGACAGCATAACAGCAGTAAACCTGCATCAGGATTACCCAGAAAGCCTTCCACTTCACCATATCCCTGTACCCCTGCTGTTTGTGACTGCAAACGGGAAATCAGACATCCCGGGAGACTTGCAGGCAAGCGGGGTCTGTTTCCCACCGGTCAATTCTTTCACTCGACCGCTTACATAGAGTTCTATCATCCCTGCACTTATAATCCCGTTACGGTTGTAATCTGCTTTCCCTCTCAGAGCCTCAAGAAGAGCCCTGGAGAATGCTCCGTTTTTCCATAATGGGTCCTCTCTGGAGATCTGTGAAGCAGTCGATGAACTGAAAATGTATATGCCGGGTCTGGCAGAGAAAAGCTCATCTGAAGCCTGTCTAATATCGATGGGTAAAGCTCTGGCCCCGGGAATCACAGCACCGGAATAACAGGCATCGAGAAACAGAAGCTTTTTTCCACCGATCTTTTCACTGCAGTGCTTCAGTTCAGAGAAGGGAATACATGTGCGGCGCAGCCTTGATGTATCACCATCGAATGGTACGAAATATGCCCTGCGATCCTGACCATAAAAACCATGACCTGCCAGAAAAATCATGGTTACATCAGAAGGCTCCGCCTCTCTGCTCAGTTTCTGAAATCCTTCTATAATCGATTCTCTTGTGGCAGAGCTGTCGGAGAGCACCTTTATATTTACATCACGGTAAAGCCCTCCTTTCTGCCTGAAAAGCTCCATTGACATATCGACAGCATCCTTAGATGCATACAAAAGGCAAAGCGCCGGATCGCGATAATTTGAAACACCCACAAGGAGTGCATGAAGACGCGGCTTTTTCCACTCTTTCCCTGTACTTTCCCGCAGATAACTGAAAAGAGACAGATTACCAGTCCATACCTCTCTGCCCCCTGTAAAAGCCCTGACTAAAATGAAATTGTATCCTGGATCAAGTTGTACGTGGACATATCTTACAGATCTCTCTTTCCTGGGAAGAATTCCCCTGAATATTGTCGGACGGGAAATACCATTTACTTCCACACTTATGGAAGTAACCGGACCAGTACCAGTATCCTCACTTCTAAGGGCAAGAACAGCAATGGTATCCCGTATAGTGTCACAATCAGCAGGACTTAATATGCGTATATTTGCTTTTTTCGATTTTTCAACCGATAAAATTCCCTGTTTGTCTCTGTTTATCTTCTCTACACCAAGCACTCTCTCCTGAAAAGAAAACTCACCCCTGAATGCCCAGCAGAGGAGATTTTCTCCACCCTCCGATGTCACCCAGCGCCCCTCAGGTGTCCACATTGCCCATTCCCGGAAATCTTTCCGGATAAAAAGAGAAAGCCTCTCCATTCCACTCTTTAAATCAATCCAGCGGATAGTCCCATCAGCCAGCGCAGCCGCACACGCCTCCTTCCCGGCCGCAAGAGCCAAGACCGGACAACCCAAAGGAAGATTCCATAATATTTTTCCTCTCTCATTACAGCAGTAAAGAGTATTTCCGATCCCTACAAGAATAAGTGAATCCGCTTCTACAGAAGAAAAGATCTTCCCCTTCTTCTGTAAATTCAAGGGCACCATTATTTCCCGTCTGTTTCTTCTCTTTTCCCTTTCAAGAAAATCAGCTCTGATAAGAACCCCCTCCACAATTGAAAAAAGAAGAGGCGGCAAGCCCTTAAACTCCAGTGTGATCCTGGAATCATCACAACTTAAAGCAAAGGAACCAGGAACAAGGCCGGAAAAGTCAAGGATGATATTATCGATGAAAAACAGCTCTTTTCCCTCATTGTCATACCCGACAATTCCCTTTCTACCCCCTGCAACTATTGACCCGTTACCGGATAACTTCAAATCGTAAGCAGAAATCTCCCTTACATGTTGACTTTTCCACTTACTCTCCTCTGACCATGTTATCATATAAGAGTGAGCACCCGAGCAAAACGCCTTCAGTTCTGTGTCTTCTTCCCAGTCCAGAACCACAGTTCCTGTAAGTTGAATCGAATCTTTAATTTCCATTGTAAATGCATCCAGAACCACTATCCCGCCTCTTCCTTCATATCCAACGCCGATAAGAGCTGCATCGGGTGAAAATGCCACGGAACAGGGGACCTTACCCGGGGCAGAATAGTATATCCCCTCTTCCATATATTCACCATTGTAAACAACAATTTCTCCTGTTGACCATGCAGCCACGATCTTTCCGGATACACTGAAATCGAGACTGAAAACACTTCCGCTGAACCCGGACAGACGCTTTATTTCAGCACCAGAACCGGTATTAAAAACCGCTATCCCGCCCCCGTTTCCCATACCTGCTGCGAGAAGTCTTCCATCCGGTGAGAACTCCAGATCACATACCACTCCCGGAAGCTCAGTTCTCCACAGAGATTTCCCGCTTGCGACAGTAAAGAGTTCCAAAGTACTCCAGGCCACTTCCGGTTTCGGCCCGCTCAAAGCCACTGCACCAATCAAGCCATCGGGAGAGATAGTACAGGAGTAAAGCATTTTACCGGGAGCAAAAAGAGGTGGAAAAAATGATTTAACATGATTTCCAATACTGTCCCAGAGACAAACTGTTCCATCCGGTGAACCGGAAAGTATCATCCCGGTCTGTGATGACACCCCTAAACGGGTAACTGATCCTCTGTGAGCGGGGATATTCAGTTTCAGGACTGGATTAGGGAGAACACTCCAGCAAAGAAGAAAACAGAGAAAAGCATACCTGAAAACCTGCATAAGGAGAAAACTCTTTTGCGAAGCTATCAATTCTATTTTGTAAAATGTATAATCGCAAAGATCGTACCTGAGGAATCACGCTGTCTGAAGCTGAATAAACCACAAAGGGGTACAGAAAAAGTGGCTCAATGTGTTAAGGTACATCGGTATTTCTTCTGTTTTCTTTCTCCACCCTCCTCTCAAGTTCCCTGTAGGCTCGTGTTGCCTTGAAGGAGGTATAGTCTCTTAACTTCTGATCGATAATGTCCTTAAGCTGCTCAGCCGAAACAACAACCAGTACCTTGGCAGAATAGAGATCCTGCTTCTCCTGCCTGACCATCGATTTGGCAATTTTTGAGCCACTGATCTCAAGTGTAGAGAAAATTTCCATAACCTGGTTATACTCTCCAGATGCCTGGCCCTGAAGCGCCTCCTGGTAGTCCTTCTGAAGCACCTCGATCTGGCTTTTAAACTCCCGGGAGAGTTCGGCACGTGCCTGCAGAGTGGCTTTATTGATAGCAATGGATTCATCGGGACCTGTCGATATTCCCACTGCGTAAAGCGAATTGGAGTATTTACCGTTGATAAGCCGCTGGATCTCATCGGGAACAGGATCGGAATAACCCTTTCTGCTACTTTGAGTACATCCGTTCATTAAAACTGCAGCCAGGAAAAACAAGACCACTAACCGGATCATAATTCCTCCGTTATTTATATATTCTCATGAGATCCACTACCTTTTTAAGATATGCCCTCGTTTCATAGCTGGGAAGATTGTTTATCAGATGGGCATAGACAATGTCGGGACTCTTAAAGCTGTTTATGATTTTAACGGCACTCTCGAGCTCTCTTTTCCCTGTAAAGGCCCATGCCACGTTACCGGGTCCGGTATTAAAGCCTGCAATGGAGCAGTAGAGATTGTTGGTGGTATCTATTACACCACCGAAGTGACGGCTTTTCAACAGATAAATATAAGCACAGCCCAGCTCCAGGTTTTTTTCAGGATCGTAGAGGATATCCGGTGACGGGATTCCCTCTTTTTTATAAACAAACTCGAATGCATCTTTACCCCCCGTTTCCGGTACAAGCTGCATAAGCCCCAGAGCATTGCTCGATGAGCGCGCCAGAGGATTAAAGAGAGACTCGGTGTGAACAGTAGCCATCACGTGGGAAATGGAAAGATTATACTTTGAGCAGTATTTTTCGATTAAGGGAAAGTATCGCCTTGCTCTTCTGCGTACATGATCAGGAACAAGCTCAAACTGCACTGAGATCTTTTTTCTCTGGGGTGTAATCATGAGATCTGCTTTCTGGGTGACGATGTCTGCAAAGCGATCGACAGAAGAGTCACACTCTTTACCGGAGAGAGGAATCAGTTCATGCAGAAGAGGTTCTCTCCGGGTGGAGTCCTCCTGGACTTCAGCTTTCCAGGTGATTATATCTTTGACAGCTGAGGATAACTTTGACGAAAGCACATTGAGTGCATCCTCCTCTCTTCCCAGGACCTCCACTTTTACTACACCCCGTTCGAAGTCAACTATCCCCCTGGAATTCCTGTCTTTACCATAGTGAACCCAGCATTTTCTTGAGGACTCAATAAACTCTCCCCACCTCTGTTCTATGTCATCTTTAAACTCCTGGTAATTTTTCTCCTGCAGGTTTTTCCATTTTCTGTACTCTTGCTGATTCATGATAGTGAATTCCCGCAAAGCATCGTTTTCTTTTTTATTGGATATTTTCTGTTCATTAATGAACGAGTCGATATCAGAGTATCCCGTTGCACCGAAGGGGAGAGAAAGGGATAGTATTAGGATGCATCGGGTTGTTTGCACGTTTGCCTCTGGGGGGAATTGGGGCGCAAGAATTGCGCCAAGGCCGGGGACGGACTACTTTTTTTCTCTTTTGGGGGACAGACTACTTTTTTACTAATGTTACCCTAACAGAATAAAAACAGTCTGTCCCCTAGCCCACATGGTACAAATTTTGCAGCATTATTCCCCCTAAACCCTAACGGAGGAACTAATATGCCCAG